>JAQXLO010000001.1 GCA_029012165.1 Oscillospiraceae bacterium
CGCTCGGGGGTGTTTTCTTCGGAAAGCGTGTAGTCCGTACCGATCGGGACGCGCTCAAACACAGCGGTGCCGGCCGCATTGGTCATAGCGGTCATATCCACTGGCTCGCCGTATTCGGAGATGCCGGTCAGGCGGAAAGTCAGCCCCTCTACCAAACCGTCTTCGGCGGTCTTGCGGACTTTGACCATACCGTACTGGCGCAGGTTGGCAATGTCCAAAGTGATAAGCGGACTGTTATCGTCGATCGTCACTTTCCACTGTGCATCGCCGTCCGGCTGGTAATTGACCGGAACCTTGGTCTCTTTCACAATATAATCGCCATAGATGATCTCGCCGGACTTGGCATAGCCGTTTTTGTCTGTAGGTCCGATCACGGTGATTTCTTCACCGTCCAAATCATAGACCGTGAATTCCGCACCGCTGAGATTCTTTCCGGATTCGGCATCGGATTTCAGAACTTCAATATGGCCCTTTTTGAGTCGGTTATAAGCATTGACCGTTGCCAGGCTGCCGTGTGCGGTATCAATGGTGACCTTCCATTCCGTCTGGCCGTCCGGCTCATAGTTGAATGGGAAGGTCGTCTCGACCACTCGGTAGGAGCCGTAAGGAATATCTGCGGATTTGGCATATCCACGATCATTGGTCGGTCCGATAGTCGTTACCTTTGCGCCGGACATATCGTAGACCGTAAAGCTGGCTCCCTTGAGCGCCTCATTGGTACCGGACGATTTTTTATAGACCTCAATATTGCCCTTTTTCAGCTCATTGACGGCCTGGATCGTTACCGCGCCGTTATTGGAAGCGCTGACTGTGCGGGTCCACTCCTTGGTTCCCGAATAGGTGTAGTCTGTCGGGAAAACCGCTTCCACGATCCTGTAGGTGCCAAACGGCAGCCGCTCTTTGGTGCAGGCGTAGCCGCGGCTGTCGGTAGGACCGATGGCATATTCTGTTCCGGTCGAGGTATTGGTGGCAATAAAATAGGCACCGCTCAGTGCTGCGCCCTTCGGATCCTTTTTATAGATTTCGATTTTGCCGGCTGCCTCTACGAATTCCGGAGTAACGACCTGTACGACGGCTTCCGGGTAGTCACCCTTAGACATGCCGACGATGGAGCTGATTTCCGGTCCTCTATCGTTACCGACATGGGTCACGAAATGGATCCCATTATAATATCCTGCATAGAGTGCCACATGTGCGATATTCCCGGTCGGAATGTGTTTGAAAACGATGAGAGAACCGATCGGTATATCCTCGCTGGGAATGAAATTATTGCCGTTCGCATTCTGGCTGAAGCTGATGCGGCGTGCCGTTCCGGCACTGACCCACGCATTCGCAGCAGCGTTGTATGCCGTTGCGGTACGCAGATTGTATGGACGGGTTGCGCTGCTGGTGTCAATGCCCGCAATGTTTGGCAGATAGTTGTAATACACATACGAAACATAAGAGGCACAGCAAAGGCCGCTGCTCTCGAATCCGGCGATATCCGGTGCGAGTCCGGTTGCCGTACCGCTTTTTGCGACGGTCTCCGTGCCGTGCTTATTCAGTCCGTAGGAAATCTTCGAGAGGTAGGCTGTCGCTCCGCCGCTGTACTTTTTGAAAATCGTTCCGTCATCCTTCTGCGCCTGTACCTTATAGCCGGTGTATTCCAGTGCATCGAGGAAAACGTCGTCCAGCATCTCTGCCGGAATGTCAGATGCCGGCGCCGCAAAAACGCTTGTCGGCAACATCGAGACGAGCATCAGCATTGCCAAAAGCATTGACAGAATGCGTGAGGTGAATTTCTTATTCATCTTGGTATCTTCCTTTCTTGATTTGGGTATGAAAAGAGCCCCACCGTTTTAGGTGAGGCTGCAATTCCTTGATGGTTCTTAAAGATGGTCCGTGTTTTCGGCAGCAACTGCAATGTCGCAATACCACATGCCGCTTTCATAGGTTACGCCGACGGCAATATAGCCATACTCGGCTGAGCCGACATAGCACCAGTGCTCTGCGCTGTTTCTGACCAATGTCGCCAACCGATAGGCAACTTCGTCCACCGTACCGACATAGCCCGCCTTTGCAATGGCTTCACCAGCATTGGCACGGTAGTACGGTTCACCGCTGCCGCCGTAGACGCTCGGATCCACATACTCGCCATACCGAAGCGCTGTCGCCGCTGCACGCTCATCGTTTGTATCATGCGCAAAATTGCGGATGAGCTGTCGGCTTCGATACTCAGCGTAGCTCGTGAGGCCCGGCAATTTGACTGCAGGCGATGTGCGGAAGCTGTTGATGTATTCCAGCACCTTATCGGCGACCACTCGGGCGTCCTCGGCCCCGGCACAAGAATTCTCGGGTTCCGAAGGCGGCTCGGCAGGCTTGGTTTCCGGCTCGATCTGAGGGGGAGTCGTAGACTCCGTGGCTTTTTCGCTTTCCGGTTTGGTAGTCGACATGGGATCCGCCGGCTTGGCAGGGGCTGTCGTCTCACTTTCGGTTGGGTCTGATGTGACGGTCGTATCCTGAGATGTCTGGCTCTCCTCCAGGGAACTCTCCGATTCAGTCTGGTGAGCAGAGGACTCATTGGCAATTGCTGAGCCCGGGGTCCCAGAAGGTACGGAACTATCAGCCGAGTCTGTGGTATGACAGGCGGCAAGTGTCAGGCAGAATGCCAATGCGCAGGATAAAATCAAAAGCTTTTTCATGATGCATACTCCCGGTTCGTGTTTTTACCATCATTACACGGACGAGTCTGGGATTTTACAACTCAGCACGCAAGCTTATAAAAGCCGCGGTCCGCTTCGTCGACGCACCGGTCGAGGATTTCGTAAAATCGCTTGGCATCCAACTCGGTATCCAGCCAGTGTGTGGCACGGTAGGAATAGCAGCCGACTTCGTCGTTGATCGCATGACTTCCGAGCACGCTTCTCAGATTCAGATCGTTTGCGATCCGGCACTGTTTTGCGGTACCCGGATGGGTAAGCGCCTTGGCGAGACAAATCACCATCAGTGGGTGCAGCTCGGAAAAAGAGATCTGCAGGTAATAATCCCGATACCGACCCATGATCGAAGTTTCATCCTGACTGTCAATCGGCAGCTCTGTCAGAAGCATCTGACGGGTATGCTCGGCGATCTCTTTCCTGCGATGCTGTTCTTTCTGACTCAGATCACAATGTAGCATAGAATCTCCTTTCTTTTCTCAATGCGGCATGGCAATGTGGGTAATGGCGCCCCAGATCCGGTTGGTCTCGTGATTGATCCCGAGGATCCGAACGGTGACTCTGGCACCTCTCGGCGGGCGTCCCCGTTTGGGATAACTGCACAGGCAGTCGATGCCGCCGTCCAGCGCCACAAACACGCCGTTCACATCCACCATACTGACAGTACCGACATAACGGTTGCCAACGGAGTATCTGCGAAGGGCTTTCTCATATGGGTTTTCTCCCGCCTGTTTCACGGAGGCGGAAACCCGAACATGGTCACGGTCGCTGCGATCCACATCCAATACCTTGACGAGGATGCGCTGTCCGGGCTGGAAATGGGCCGCCGCGTCCATCCAGCGCTGGTAGCTCAGTTCCTTGAGGGGAATGTAGCTCTCCACACCGAACAGGTCGATGAAGATTCCGGCACGGATGGCAGAAACAACTCTGGCTTCTGCGCAAACACCGGCATAGATGCGGTTGTTGCCGTCCCGGTCTGTGCCGAAATACATTTCTTTCCTTCGGGCACGCATAGCCTCAAGGCGGCTCGCCGCTGCAATACCGGATTTGGGATCGATGCCTTTTACGATGTAATCGACTTCGGCGCCGAGGCGCTTGGTCAGCATGTAATGAAGTACCTCGTCCGGGTCACGCCCGCGATAATCTTCAGGCGGCTCCACTGCCTCAGCAGCGGGAATGATGACTTTGAACTCACCGTGATACAGGACTGCAAAGGCATGACGTGGGTTATCCGCCGACTGTTCCACACCTTGGATCGTCCCGGTCAGGATACGGCCGCTTCGCTGCGACTCGATGAGGTCGAGCAAGTCATTCTTGGCCTTATCCGCCTCCGTTTCGACCGTTGGACGATCGTCAATGGACAGCACCGACATGCTCGGTTTGGTATGAGTACGTTTTCTCCTGGGTTTTGACGCCGCATCGACGCCGTCTTCCTTGGCATTCGGTGCATTTTCAGGCTCTGTGTCAGACTGGGACGGTTCCGGCTCGGTCTTCTTGCGCCTGCGGGGCTTTTTGACCTCAGTCTGAGATTCCGTCGGTTCGTCGAGAGCTCCGCCCGGAATTCCGGTCGAAGAGGCGCCCGCATCCGCCGAATCTGTTTCAGTCTGGGAGAGCGAGGTATCACAGGTGTCATCCGGTGCCCCTTCGGCAGGTGATGCCGTGATATTCTCCTCAGTCTGGGGTTCCTGCGCCTCCAAAGGAGTCGTCATCTCCTCGGGAAGCTCTGCTTTCTTTTTGGTTGGCATAGATTTTCCTCCTTTGTCTGTTAAAATTCACTCGGTGGTTGTGCCGAGCTGTATAAGCTTTTTCTGTGCGCCGCTTTCTTAGGCGGCGTCGGTTCGATGTCAGACCGGATCGGTTCGGGAATCATCGTATCGGCTGTCGGCTTATAATCATATACCGATGCCTTTACGATCTGCTTTGCCATCGGGTGCTTTGTGAAATCCAGTTTGTTCAGCTTCAGAATGTTGTGCCCGCGTATGATGCAGAGCAGTTCTTCATTGGGAAGCCGTAAAACTTCATCCGGTGTAAGCAGCCGTCTGCGTCCCTGACCTTCGGTATGACGGTACTGGGGAATGACCTGCGCCACCGCGATGGTCTGACGGACCGTCATGGTGGAATTGACCTGCACCGACATATCACCGGACCGGGCTGAGATATACTCGGCGGTCACATCATCGGTGCAGCCGAGCATCAGTTGGATGTCGCAGTTGCCGATAATTTCGGACCATAGATTCTTGGGATACCGATTCTGCAGCTGACCGAGGCTCTGCACGGTCAGCATGACTCGGATATTTCTCGACCGTACCACAGAAAGAGATCTGGCAAAATCGGATCCGTCTTCCGCACCTCCAATGCGGCCCACATTGTTAAACTCATCCAGTATCAGATTGACGGGCACATCGCAGCGACCGTTCGGGCGACCGTCTGCATATCGAGTCAGTTTGATGAACATGAATGAGAAAAAGAGCGATGACAGGAACGCCATCGTAGCGTCCTGATCGCTCAGCACAATGTAATAGATGCACTTATTTCTGCCGGGTGCCGTCAGGTCAATGTCAGACTGACTCGTGATCCGCTGGACCGCCTGATTCTGAAGCACCTGAAGACGGGTACCCAGACCCAGTATGATGCCGGAGCGCACTGTATCACTGGACTGGGCAAACAAATTAAACGGCGCCCGTGCCGGATGGTCAAGCGGCAGCTTGTCAAACATAGCGGTCAGCTGCCGTTCGCTGTTTTGTGTGAGCAGCTGATATACGGCGGGGAGATGCTTCATATCGGGACTTCGTGTCCGATCCTGGTCAATGAGCAGGATCAGCGCCTTCAAGAGATTGCCTTCGCCGTTGTCCCAGAAGTGATCGCCTTTACCCGAGCTGGTGTTGCCGATAATGACATTGGTCAGTACCTGCGCCATCAGCGTGTCGCCGTTCAGGTCTGACATACAGTTCCATGAGTCGCCGTGCTCAGGGGATACGAGATTGTAGATTTTCACATCATATTCTTCGTTTCGGAACATTTCCGAGGTATCGGCATAAAGCTCGCCCTTGCTGTCGGTTACGATCACGGACTCGCCGCGCCGCAGTGCCTGAAACAACGCATTGCGGATGATCGCGCGCGACTTCATGGTACCGGATGCGCCGAAAACGGCGATATGGCGGTTGAGTCTGGTGTCCTCCGGCATACAGACGGCTTTACCCTTGTACTCGCCGAGAATCGTACCTTTGGCATCGGGGACCGGGGATATTTCCAGAACTTCCTTCATTTCTTTTTCGTCCATCCAGGATGCCGTGCCGTAGATACCGGATTTGCTTCTGGCAAAGCCGCGGGGATCATGCTGCTTCCCGTCAAACTTATCGTGAAGCTTCACATAGGCGAAGATGGCACCGGCGATCAGCAGGATCATCAGGATGCCTTTGATCCCGTTCCCGCTGAAAGCCGCCGGAAAACAAATCAGCGGGTTCCAGCTTACCGGCTTCATCGTGCTCTCGCCGGAAACGCCGCCGCTGTCCATCCACGCTGCGTAGTTGCCGAGCAATTGGCCAAGCATGCCGCCCAGATAGAACAGCCCGACGCATCCCAGTATGGCGGCGATGATAATGGCTATCTTGCGGTTTTTATCGTTCAAATAAATCCCTCCTTTCCGGGTCGAGTTCTGCTTCCACAGCGTCAAGCCCAATCGTTTTTATTGTTACGTGGTTCCCGAGATATTCCCGGATAAATGTCATCTGGTATGGGTAACACAGCACCTCATAATTTCCACGCTGATTCTGGACGGCTTCCTTAAAGCGAACCAGCCTTGCGAGATCTCCATCCAGATGCGAGAACACATAGGCATCACCGATTTTTGCGTCATACTCAAACAGCCCGCGGTCATAGGTTCGCACCTCCGGGTCAAATAGAAGCTCCAAAAGCCGTTCTTTCCAATCGGGTACTGTCATCAGCCGCAGCTGGCGAATGCCATGCTCATCCATTGGGATGAAATACAGATTACGGTAGATTGCATCAAACCGAAATTCGGGCCGCTTGGTTGTGTCGGACTCCAGCAGTGTCTTCAGTGCGACACTCTCAGACTGACCCAATAAAATGGCGGCCGGCATTGCATCGGTGCCGGCATTCAAGCGGCTGATCTCAATGACGCTGTGCAGTGTTTTGAACTCGCCCTTGCCGCTCCATTTCATCACAGCGCTGCGCGTGTTATAAACGGCGTATGGGCGCTGCCCGAGATAGGCTGTTCCCACCATCCGGGTAAACATCGTTTTGTTCATCTCCGCTTCGCCGAGCTTCTTCAGTTCTTTGGCAAGATAAAAGCAGGGCGCATCGGGGATCCGCTTGGTGATGGTCCGGTTTTGAAGAATGGGAAGCATATACGGTCGGCATTCAACACCTGAGCGCATACACATAGCCACTGCTTCGGCAACACGGTGGTTTCTGTCCCGGTGTGCGGCATTCCCAGGAAATTTGTGTTCCCAAAAGGCGTCCATGTAATACCGGTAAGCGTCAGGGTGAAGCCAATCCAGTATGGGGAGAGCACCCTTGTAAAAGCGCACAGATCTGCTGTTGCCTTTGCCGGTAACGGTAAGCAGGCGTGTGGTCATTTCCGTTTCCGTTTGAGGAATGCGGAATGTTTCCGGTGTGGTGAGCTTATGAACCAGGGCTTTGTAAGCGCGTTCATTGCCGAGCAGGTACAGCGAACGAATCGGATATTCACCGGCGATGGAAAGCATTGTGATGAGCTGCCGGAGCTGACTGCCCGGGCGGAAGTATTGCATAGGCGCATCACCTCGCTTTGTAAGAAATTCCGACCACATGACTGCTCTCTTTGTCGGAATATCCGCCGTGAAATCTGCCCCAAATCGCCGCTATACCGGGCGTTTTCGACTCCCAATTTCTTATGTAAGTTTTCCGGGGCGGAAAACGGCGGTTTTTACATAAGATTTTCCCCTTAACAAAAGCGGACTTCATAGAGCTTCACCCCCTTATCCGGCAGCGTTTTCTCTTCGACCATCCACATAGGAAAATCGTGTTTGGGAATCACATAGACTTCCGTGCGGTCCTCGCTTCCGACAGCGCTGCAATAGTAATGCGAACAAACTGCCGGGTGATCGTCGGGCAGAACATACAGTGCCAGAATGTCCGTGACCATATTGGTTTCGATATTATCGTGATCCCGCATGGCCCGTTCCGGGCGGCTTCTGTCATACACATGGCGATAGGCAAGCACACAATCCCGAAAGCGGACCGGAGGCTTGCCCTCAAAGAACTTCCGCATAGCCGGATAAAGATAAGACCGGATATAGTCTGCTGAGCCGGACGCTTTCTTTGGCAGCAGTGCCGGAATGCGAACGGAGAACCATCCCTCGGCTGTAAACCCGACCTCGACCGGAATCGTATCGGATATGATCGCATCCGTTTGGATTGTTGCCCCGGCTGCTCCGGTGTAGGCCGGAAGGACACGGGTGAGAAGAACTGTCTGCTCGGACAGTTCCTCAAGCCGAAGCGCCCGGTTATAGCTCTCCGGAAGATTTCCGTTTTCGTAAAACCAGCGGACGGCAGCGGCCTGTTCCTTCATGCGGGACAGCTTGGCTTCTACTTTGCCGAGCGTTTTCATATAAGTCGTTTCAGCCTTCATGCTCGGTTGCCTCCTCACTGTAAAAATGAACTTCCGGTTCGTCCTGGCCGCAAAAATCTACTGTGGCGAACAGACACGGCGCATTCGGCAGCCGAACAGTGCTCACCATATCGATCCGAGGCACCACAACGATATATTTCATATCTTCCTGGGGCTGAAGCAGCCTCAACAGATTCTGCTCGCCGTCATAGAGCACTACGATCTCATAGCCGACATTTTCTTTTAAGAAAAATAGCTGCGACGGATAGACCGCCGGATAATGCGCCATCGGTTCTACCTTGTCAATGAACCGGAGCAGCACCCATATCGCCAGGATCATCCGCTGATCCGGCTGGCACATCGGGTCAAGCCCGATATAATAACCACCGGAAACATCTGCGATACGCATCTGCCTTTTCAGATTCCGCAGGATCTTTTCTGCCGTCTGCGGCGGCTTTTGCAGCATCTTTATGATTTGCGCACGGGGCAAGGCTCCGTATTGCGAGAGCCATTTGACCACATACTGTTCATCGGTCAACAGCACGATAACCACCTCCTTTTTGTACTCATTTGCGCCAAAATGCGTATTCCGTGCAAAATACGCACTGTTAATCCGCCTCATGCTGCCGCTCCTTGAGAATGGCTTCCAGCTCGGCACGGTCGGTCGTGATCATTTCCTGTTCCTCTTTGGACGCCTTAATGATGACAGGCACCTTACTGTTGTTGGAGCAGATCAGCGCCTCGCCGCGTTCAAAGCGGGTAATGGAACGGATCTCGGTTTTCGTAAGCTTCAGCGTATCCCGGACAAACTCCGCTTCGTCCGGTTCCAGATTCAGAATGATCTTATTTTTGGAATTATTGATAATTGCCCGACCGTAGCGACCATCTTCCAATCCGAAGAAATCGGACAGGTCCTGCGTTGCGGAAATCGCCGCGCCGCCGAAGCCTCGGATGACCTTGAATATTTCCAGGCAGAACTCTGCCGCCATACGGTTGGAACCGGCACCGATCAGCTGCCAGATCTCGTCGATCATAATGGCCTTCTTTTTTGTGCGGTCGCTTTTGATCTTGTCCCAGACATAATCAAGGGCGATCATCATACCCACAGGCAGCAGCTTGCCCTTCAGCTCCGACAGGTCGAGAACGATATACTTATTAGACAGGTCCACATTCGTCTGCTGATTGAAGGACTGCGCCGAGCCGGTGACAAAGCGGCTGACAATGATGGCGATGCGCTTGGTCATTTCATTCTTTTGCAGTTCCTCATGCAGATCTCCGAGGATCGGCATGGCCTTCATCTTCGGCGGAACGGCATTGCGGTCCTCATAGACCGAATCGTTATCATGCGTGATACCGAACTTGCCGTAGGTACGGATCAGCGCCTCATCCAGCATCTGCTCCTCTTCGTTGGTCATGTCCGGAATCAGCAGTGAGAAGAAGATCATCAGCTGCTGAATTTTCTGCGCCAGAAGGGAGTCCATCTCGCTGTAATCCAACTCATCGATCAGTTCCATCTC
>JAQXLO010000002.1 GCA_029012165.1 Oscillospiraceae bacterium
AGCGCCTGCAGGAGATTTGAAATATCGCGCTCCGTATAGCTTTCGCAGTACGGTTTTCCCGCCAGCAGGCAGGCTTCCGTCAGATTCGGGAGGATCACGTCGGCGCGGCGGCAAAGGCGGCGCATGCCGGCGGCGTAGGTCTCATCAAAGCCGGGATAAAGCTTTCCGTGATCCGCCATGACGGGATCAACGATAACTTTTCCGTTCGGCGCAAGGAGGGTTTGCAGGAGCTCCTCCAGATAATCGATCTGGCGCACGCTGCAGAGGTATCCGGTATAGACGGCGTCAAACCGGATCTGCTCCTGCTTCCAGTGGCGAATGATTTTCGGAAATTCATCCGTAAGATCATGGACGGTAAAGCCCGTAAACCCGCCGGTGTGGGTGGACAGGACAGCGGACGGCAGAATACAGGCTTCCAGCCCGCAAGCCGACAGAATGGGCAGGGCAACCGTTATGCTGCACTGCCCGACGCAGGAGATGTCCTGCACGGTCAGGATCTTTTGATACGGCATGCTTCACTCCTCCCATTCGCCGGTCAGGGAAAACAGCGCCCACTTTGCGACGTTCACCGCGTGATCGCCGATTCGCTCCAGATATTTTGCAATCATCAGAATGTCCACGACGTCCTCCCGACAGGACGCGTCCGATTTCAGCCGGTCGACGAGCTCCGACTTGACCGTGTCGAAGCAGCGGTCGACCACGTCGTCATATTGTATGACGGCGCCGGCTTCCTCGGCGTTCGCGTGAAGGAAAGCGTCGATACTGTCGTTCACCATTTTGATAACGGCAAGCGCCATGTCATGAACCGTGTCGCTGCGCATGGACATAAGCAAAGCGCGCGTTTGCACGATTTCCGCAATATCCGCGGACTGGTTGCCGATGCGCTCGAGATCGGTCACCATTTTCAATGCGGCGGATATGACGCGCAGGTCGGAGGCGACCGGCTGCTGCGTCAGAAGCAGGCGCATGCACAGCGACTCGATCTCCCGCTCCTTGCGGTCGATCTGCCCGGCGAGCGCCGGTACTTTTTCGGCAAGCGCCGTGTCCTTTTCCTCAAGTGCCTTTGCCGCCATGGCGATCGCGTCTTCGCACAAGGTCCCCATGGAGACCATGGAGGTGTGGAGCAGATTGAGTTGTTCGTCAAATAAGGTGCGCATCAGCCAAACCTCCCCGTAATATAAGCTTCCGTGCGATTGTCCTGCGGCGTTGAGAAAAGTGTTTCGGTATCGCCGCATTCGATCAGCTCGCCCAGGAGAAAAAAGGCGGTCTGATCCGAGATCCTCGCCGCCTGCTGCATATTGTGCGTTACCATCACGATGGTGTAGTTCTGCTTCAGCGCCAAAGCCAGCTCTTCGATCTTCCCGGTGGAGATCGGGTCGAGGGCGCTGGTAGGCTCGTCCATCAGCAGCACGTCCGGACGAACCGCCAGCGAACGGGCGATACACAGCCGCTGCTGCTGCCCGCCGGAGAGGCTGAGCGCGGATTTTTTCAGGCGGTCCTTCGTCTCGTCCCAGATCGCCGCATTTTTCAGGGAGATCTCAACAATTTCATCCAGTTCGGCTCTCGACCGGATGCCCTGCAGCCTCGGTCCGTAGGCAATGTTGTCATAGATGCTCATGGGAAAAGGATTTGCCTTTTGAAAAACCATTCCGATTTTGGTGCGCAGCTGCGTAACGTCCACGTCTTTGGCAAAAATATCTTTCCCGTTATACTGCACGCTGCCTTCAATACGGCAGTTCGGCACCAGATCGCTCATGCGGTTGATCGTCTTGAGGAACGTCGTTTTTCCGCAGCCGGACGGACCGATCAGCGCGGTGATCCTGTTTGCCCCGATCTCCATATTGATATCGTGCAGCGCCTGATGCTCCCCGTACCACAAATTCAGATGTTCCGTTTGAATGATTGCCTGCATGTTATCCCTTCTTCCTTTTGAGCCTTTTTGCCATGATTTCCGCGGACAGATTGATCAGCAGCGTGACCGCCATCAGAATAACGGCGATGGAAAAGGCGACATCGTATTTTCCCTCTTCGCTGGCGTATACATAGAGAGCCACCGTCAGCGTTGCCGAGGAGGACTGCAATGCCGTTGCAAAATCGAGAAGCTTCAGCCCGAAGCCGGCGGTAAAAAGCAGCGCCGCCGATTCGCCGGTGATCCGCCCCACCGCCAGCAGACAGCCTGTGAGGATCCCGTCCATGGCGTTGGGGAGTACCACGGTGCGCACCATGTGCCACTTTCCGCTGCCCAATGCGAGCGCGCCCTCCCGGTATGCCTGCGGCACGGATAAGAGGCTTTCTTTTGTGTTGCTGATCACGGTCGGAAGCACCATGATCGCAAGAGTCAGACCGCCTGCCAGAATTCCCTGTCTGAGACCGAGAAGCTGAATGAAAAACAGCATCCCCACAAGACCGAAAATGATGGAGGGGATCCCCGTCAGCGTTTCCACTGCAAAGGAGATCGCGCGAACCAGTCTTTGATGGGAAGCATATTCCGTCAAATAGACCGCCGCGCCGATCCCCAGCGGGATCACAACGAGCATGGACACGAAGATCAGATAAAGCGTGTTGAGGATGTTGGGGAGGATCCCGATGCTGTTTTGAATATAGCTTGTCTGCGAAGTGAGGAATTTCCAGGTGATCCCGGGCAGACCCTGACAGAGAAGGTACCCAATCAGAAAAAGAAGCAGCAGGCAGGTGAGCGCCGCACACAAAAGCATGCCGGCGCGCAGCAAACAGACCGTTATTCTGCGGCGCATCAGCGAGCCTCCTTCCGTAAAATCAGGCGAAGAAACGCGTTGATCATCATGATAAACAAAAACAGGACGAGTCCGATGGAAAACAGAGCCTGTTTTTGCAGGGAGCCGGGGGACGCGTAGGACATCTCAGACACGATCGCCGTCGTCAGGAAGCGGACGGAGCGGAAAAGTCCCGGCATATTCGCCACGTTACCGGAAACCATGATAATGGCCATGGCTTCTCCGATGGCGCGCCCCACACCCTGCACGATCGCGGTCACCACGCCGCTTCTTGCCGCTGTCAGGGACACTTTGAAATAGGTTTCCGTTTCGGTAGCCCCCAAAGCGAGGGACGCCTCCTCATACTCTTTCGGCACGGCCCGCAGAGCGGTTTCCGACACGTTGATGACATATGGCAGGATCATCACAGTCAGCACAAGAATTGCCGCCAGCAAACAAGCTCCGGAGGACAGGGAGAACAGCTTTTGTATGCCCGGAACGAGAACGATCATGCCGACCAGTCCGTATACAACAGACGGGATCCCGGCGAGCAGCGCGACCGCGGTGTGGATCATCTCCGCCGTCCTGGCGGGAGCGACCTTGGAAATGTAAACCGCCGTCATGATCCCCAGAGGAGCGCCGAGAAGCACGGCGCCTGCGGTGCCGTAAACGCTTGTGAGAATAAACGGCAGGATCCCAAACTGGTTGGTTCCCGCCGACCATGTTTTCCCAAACAAAAATTCGGGCAAGCCGATTTCACGGATCGCCGGAATGCCGGACAGGACCAGATAGATGCTGATGAACAGCACAAAAGCCACCGCGATCAGACCGCACAGCAAAAACACGCAGTGGAACCCTGTTTCCAGAACCTTTTTCTGTTTCATAAGAATCTCCTTTACAGCCGGAAGCCCCGGCTCATGCGGGGCTTCCGACACGGCGGCCGCTCACACGACCGGTACAGCGCCTGCGGTGCGGATGAGATCCGCGGCTTCCGGAGAGGTTGCATAATCAAAGAAGGACTTTGCCGCCGCGGAGAGCGTCTCGTTTTCTCTTGTGACCAGAACGAACGGGCGCTGGATCGCATAGCTTCCGTCAAGGATCGTGTTTTCCGTGCATTCCACGCCTTCAACGGTCAGCGTCTTGATCCCGCTTTGTCCCTCCACAGCGGAGAGAGAGGCATAACCGATCGCGTTCCGGTTGCCGGCGACCGCGGAGATGACCGCGCCCGTGGAGGTGAGCTCCTGAGCGAGCACGCAGGAATTGCTCGTGCCTGTTACGGATTCAAAGCCGTCTCTGGTGCCGGAGCCGGATTCTCTTCCGATGCAGGAGATCTCCAGGTCGTCACCGCCGACTTCGCTCCAGTTGGTGATTTTTCCCGTAAAGATGTCCGCGATTTGGGCTACGGTAAGATCCGACACGCCGTTGCTGCTGTTGACCACCACGGCAATGCCGTCCAGGGCAAGAACGGTGGCGGTCAAACCGGTCTCCGTATCCTTTAACGCTCTGGAGGACAGACCGATGTCGCAGCTGCCGTTTGAGACGGACTCAATGCCCGTTCCCGAGCCGGTGGGGTCGTAAGTAACGGTCACGTCCGAATGGTCGAGCATAAACTGCTCGGAAAGAACGCCGATCACTTTTTCCATGGAGGTGGAGCCGTTCGTTGCGACGGTACCGCTGAGGGCAGAACCGTCATCCTTGCTTCCGCAGCCGGAAAACACGGACAGCGCCAAAAGGACGCTCAGGCAGAGCGGGATAAGCCTTTTTGTTGTTTTCATTTTATAACACTCCTTTTTCCTTTTTGCAAATTTTTTTGACTTGTTCCGTACACATTGCATAGGATACCGGAGCTTGGTAAAGGTTGTTACCACGGCGATGTAAAGTTTCTGTAATTTTTCCCGCGCCGCGGCGGAGCCTTCCGGCAGCAAAAACCGCAGGGAAAAGTTCTCCCTGCGGTCGATCACGATCGACGCGGCGATATATTTGGCACCCTCCAAGCGGTTTCGCCGGCGCCGGACCTGCTGCGAAGTGCTCCGCTGAAAACATATGCGCTTGGGGCTTTCTCACGAGAAAACCTGCCCCGGTTTGTTTGCACAGTTGCGCAGAGCGTGAAAAGAGCGTGTCTCTTTAAAAATGGCGTGGGTGTTAGAGCCTTTCAGAAATCAGTCCAGCGAAAGATGCCAAGCCGGTTTCTGCAAATCAACTAAACTCTTGTCCTGAATGCTGTCGTAACGGCGGCGAATGTTTCGCAAATGAATTCGAGCGGCTAACCTTGCAGCAAGAGCATCGCGCTCCTTAATCGCTTTGTATATTTCAATGTGTTCTTGCATCATTTCCTTGCGCCTTCCCGGAACCCGCAGCGTGGTGCTTCTGATTTTTCGGAATATTTCAAGGTTTGCTGAGTAAATGCTGATAAAGACGCTGTTGTGGGCAGCCTTGGCAATTGAAAGATGGAACAGGTCGCCCGCATCCAGCAAGACGGTACTAACGTTTTCCCATTCCTGCATCTTTTGATAAGCCCGGTCTATTTCTACCATGTCTTCATCTGTAGCGCGCTGGCAGGCCAAAGTAAGAAGAATGTCGTCAAGCGTTTCGCGAGCCTCCAGCAAATCCGCAACAGCAGCATTTTCAAGCTGGCTATACAGGGTATCCGATGATTCATCAATCGGCTCGTCACGCAGAATATAACGTCCACCCCCGGAAGGGCATTGCAATATTTTTTGCCTTTCCAATATGCGCAGCGCCTCACGCAGGGAGCCTCTGCTGGTATGAAGATCCTCAGAAAGCTCACGCTCAGACGGCAAACGGGAACCAACAGGGTACACCCCTGCCGCAATGCGTCTGCAAATTTCCTCTGCAATGTCCATATAAACGGGGCGTGTTGACATGGTGACCATCCTATCCTAAACCTATAAAATCAGGGAATACTTGCACGGAGGTTTCCGTTAAACGACAGAAATGTTCGGAAATCTCTACGGGCGATAAAGAGCACGATGTTTTTTGGGTGCCAAACTGAGGGCAAGTTAGACAAAAAAGCGAAGAAGATTTCAGCAACAAAAACAAAAAATATCGGGCATGAAGTTTCATATTGACATTTTATCAGGGAAGGTGTATTTTTTCAATATGGTTGTACCAAATGATTAAAAATAATGTTTTTTGTATTTTTGGTACTCCCAATATTTTCAAAGAGGGATGCTGAAAACCGCTGCGTCCTTCCAATAGAAACCCTGGGAAAAGGAGAAGATGGTAATATGGAAGAGGTAAGAATTCTCTCCCCGCTGGGAATGCTAGGATACGGATTTCCGGTAGAATCGTTTGAGGAGGGACTTCGCCGCAAGCCACATGCGATCGTTGCCGATGCGGGTTCCACTGATGCCGGTCCACATAAGTTGGGTGCAGGGGTTGGCATTGTCAGCCGCGCAGCAGCCAAAAAAGATTTATATAGAATGATTAGGGGTGGTCATGACCTGCATATTCCCGTCTTAGTTGGGTCTGCCGGCGGATCGGGTGCGAAGAAGCATGTAGACTGGACAATGGATATTGTCGAAGAGATCATCCGCGAGAATGGCTGGAAAATGAAGGTCGGTGTTATTTATGCGGACATTGATAAGAATTATCTTATCAATAAGCTACATGAAGGAAAAGTGGCACCTCTTGGTCCTGTGCCCGAGCTGACAGAGGAAGATGTCATGGACAGCACTCGCATAGTTGCCCAAATGGGGCACGAAGCGTTTGTGGATCTGCTGAACAAGAATGTTGATGTTATTATCGGCGGTCGATCCTATGATCCTGCCATGACTGCAGCTGTATGTGTGAAGTACGGCTTTGACAAGGGGCTTGCCTATCACATGGGCAAGATTTTGGAATGCGGCGCACAGTGTGCAATTCCCGGTAGTCCTAAGGACTGCATGATGGGTTATATTCATAAGGATAACTTTGTACTGACCCCAATGAATCCGATTCGTAAATGCACGACATACTCAGTAGCTGCACATACGCTGTATGAGAAAACAAACCCCATGCTTCTTCCTGGTCCCGGGGGCACGTTAGACTTGCAGAACTGCAAATTTGAGCAGGAAGATGAGCGCAGCGTCCGGATCTCGGGCAGCAAGTTTATTGAGGACAAGGAGTACCGCCTTAAGCTGGAAGGATCCAAGCAGGTTGGATTCCGCACTCTGTTTATTGCGGGTATCCGTGATCCTCATGCGATCGAGTGCATTGACGAGATCGTCGACTATACGATCAGCGAAACGAAGAAGTATTTTTCTGAGATTCCTGAAAACAGCTATTTCATTGATGCCAAGATTTACGGCAAAAACGGTGTCATGAACTCCCTTGAGCCGCAAAAGGAAATCACCAGTCACGAGCTTTGCGTCATTTACGACGTTGTTGCGGCTGATCAGGCTACGGCT
>JAQXLO010000003.1 GCA_029012165.1 Oscillospiraceae bacterium
ATATGTGCAAGGACGTTTCCGACATCCAGATCCAGTCCCCCAAATCCAACATTTCCGGCTCTGTCGCCATCCTCGTGGTGCTCGATCGCCTGCACGGCGACAAGGAAGCGCTGATTCACCAAATCAACGACATCGACCACGTTCTGTTCGTTTTGGCACAATAATTCAATACATACAGCAGCGGCGCTACAGGTTGTCTGTAGTGCCGCTGTTTGTTTACCACGGGCAGTGAAGCTCCGCCTTTGCATTGTCGAGCCATTCAACGGTACTGCCGTCGGGGTGGATGTTCACCCGGGCGGAATACCCGCCGATCCATTCCCCGTTCGGATCCTGAATGTACTCGCCGTAACCGTAGTTCTCCACACTGTCGCCCACCGGTCCCAAGATCCAGTAGTGGGTATTGCCTTCGGTATCGGTGTAGTGATACTGATACGCCTTTCCGCCTGCGATTCGGTCGGTGATGTCTGTGTGTTCGCCGTTGACCACGAAGTACAGTCTGCCATCCTCCATTTGTGCCGGCTCTGTCAGGTCATCGGTGTGCACGCGCACTTCCCTGTTCCCGTCTGTTTGCCGCACGATCTCCATGTTGTTGCTCCAGCCGAACACACGGCTGAGAATCTCCTCCCCGTAGGCAAAGGCGGTAACGGTGCCGCCGAGCACCAAGGCCGCACAAAGGCACGCCACTGCGATTTTTCCGATGGAATATTTTCTGTTTTTCATGTTATCCTCCAAAATAATTTCTCTTGAGGCATGGAGTGTGCCAAATGCCTGCTTGTACTTTTCTTTATTCGTCATCGTTCCATTCCTCCGTTAGGCAGTTTTTCAGCATAGTTCGTCCACGGGACAGTTGCACCCTGACGGTACTCTCAGGCTTGCCGAGAATGTCCGCAATCTCCCGCACACTGTAATCTTCGTAATAAAACAGGTGCAGCGGCATCCTGTACTTCTCGGGCAGTTTCATCACCTGCTCAAAAAAGCTCTCCGCTTCGTGCGTCTCGAACGAAAGCGTTTGTATATACGCCTCCAGCGGCACGCTTGTCCGCCGCCAAAAGGAGCGGTTGATGTTCTTTGCCTTGTTGACCGCCACCCGCAAAAGCCATGCACGGATATGCTGTTCACTGTCAAATTGTTTGTTGCCGGTGTGGTAGCGCAGAAACGTTTCTTGGACAACGTCCTCGGCGTCGTCCGCATTTCTGCAAACGCTGAACGCCGCCGCAAAGACATTGTCCTTGTACCGCTCCACCAACACCGTGGTATCTGTGCGCATACGCAGTCCCTCACATCGTTTCTTTTGTAAGTCCTTACATAAACAATACACTTGGCGCACGGAAAAGGTTTCAAATTTCTCAAAAAAAGTGCACCGCCGAGAGGACGGTGCAACAGGAATTATCGGTTTGTCAAACGCAGCGCATTTTCAAAGAAAATTTTGTCCTTGTCCGCCTGCGGCAGGTCGAAGCTTTGCAAAAGCTCGACATACTTGCCTTGATCTGCCCACGGGGAATCGGTGGCGAACAGGATACGGTCTGCGCCGTGCGCCCTGATGATCTGCAAACACTTCTCAGGGTAGCGGTCGAGAACGTACGCCGTGTCGAAATACACGGGTTTTCCGCAGAGTTTCTCGAGCACCTCGTCGGGCAAATCGCATCCGCCCATGTGTGCGAGCACCAATTTGTCGTCAATCCAACCCGACAGCTCGTCCAAAACGTGGAGCACCATGTCCGGCGTGCAGTGCACCGTTTCGGGGTAGCCGATATCGATGCCCGCATGGGTCACCACCACGAGATCCCGCTTCGCCGCCTCCCGAAGAATGCGCACAAAAACCGGGTCGTCCAAGCAAGTGTTCTGATAGTCGGGATGAATCTTCAGCCCGAACAGTCCGCTTTGGCGGATATCATCCAAAACCGCCTCCACATTCTCGCACAGCGGATGAATACAGCCGGCGTAGATGATGCCGTCCTTCCCGTTCAGCTGTGCCGCCAAGCGGTTGATAGACGGCACCTGTGACGGCTTCGTCGCCACGGGCAGGATCACGCTGTAGTCCACGCCGTTTTTGCGCATGGATTCCAGCAGGGAGGACAGGGTGCCGTTTCTGTAGGGTGTGGAGCCGCTCTTTTCCGCCAGCGCCGCTATGGTCTGCGGGGCGATTTTATCGGGGAACGTGTGTGTGTGAAAATCTATGACCATAATATCCCTCCGGCGAAAGTATTTGCAGAATGTGTCTGCATTATAGCACATTCGGCAAAATTGTACAACGAAAAACGGTTGTACTTTTTCCTTTTTTATGGTAAAATATGGTGGAATATTTTGGAGAGGTTTGTATTGTATGAAATCAAAGCGCAGTTTTCCGCTGGTGCTTGTCACCAAAAAAGCGGAAATGTCCCTGAAGAAAGGACATCCGTGGGTCTATTTTGACGAGATCACGGATCAGTTCGGCGATGTGGAAAACGGGGAAATCGTGGACGTGGTGTCCGCCAAAGGCGCCTATCTCGGCAGCGGGCTGTACAGCGAGCACAGCAAAATTCGTGTGCGCCTTTTGTCCGCCAACGCCAACGACAGGTTTGACGACGCTTTCTTTATCCGCCGTGTGCGCTACGCTGTGGACTGCCGGCACAGCATCATGGGCGATGACTTCTCCGCCTGCCGTCTGATTTTCGGGGAAGCGGACGGACTGCCGGGGTTGACGGCCGATCTGTTCGGCGACGTGTGCGTCACGCAGGTGCTGTCCTACGGCATGGACAAGCGGCGGGAGATCCTCTACGGCGCCCTGCAAAGCGTTCTCGCCGAATACGGCGTGCCGCTTCGGGGCATCTACGAGCGCAACGACGTGAACCTGCGGGAGTTGGAAGGGCTCACGCAGTACAAGGGTTGGTACAAGCCCGAGACCGTTTCCGACCAAACCACCTCGACGGAAATTACCGAAAACGGCGTTCGCTACACGGTGGACTTTGAAAACGGACAAAAGACAGGTTTTTTCCTCGACCAGAAATACAATCGCCTTGCCGTGGCACGCATGGCAAAGGGACGCCGTATCCTCGACTGCTTCACCCACACCGGCTCCTTTGCCCTCAATGCCGCCATGGGCGGCGCCGAGCGGGTCACGGCGGT
>JAQXLO010000004.1 GCA_029012165.1 Oscillospiraceae bacterium
CCCACCACAGGTCTTACCATCAAGGGCGATCCCACAGCGGCAGTCAGCCTTGAAAAGCTGGCGGAAGCTGTCGGTATCGAACATATCCGTGTGGTCGATCCCTATAACCTTGCGGAATGCGAAAGCGTGATCCGTGAAGAATTGGCGATCGATGCACCGTCCGTAGTCATTTCCCGCCGTCCCTGTGCCCTTCTCAAGAAGGTTAAGCACAATCCGCCGCTGAAGGTCAATGCGGACAAATGCCGCTCCTGCAAGATGTGCATGAAGATCGGCTGTCCCGCCATCAGCATGAAGGACGGCAAGGCGACCATCGACTTTACGCAGTGCGTAGGCTGCAATGTCTGCAAACAACTGTGTAAGTTCGATGCCATCGAGGACTAAGGAGGGGTGAATATGGCTACAAAGAGTATTATGATCGTCGGCGTCGGCGGACAGGGAACACTGCTGGCCAGCCGCATTTTGGGCGCCGCACTGGTGTCCAAGGGCTACGATGTCAAGGTTTCCGAGGTGCACGGCATGAGCCAGAGAGGCGGCTCCGTAGTGACCTATGTGAAGTACGGCGAGAGCGTTGCTTCACCTATTATTGAAAAAGGCGAGGCGGACATTCTCCTTTCCTTTGAGCAGCTGGAGGCTGCACGGTGGCTGCCGTTTTTGAAAACGGACGGCAAGCTGATCGTCAACTCTCAGACCATCGATCCCATGACAGTCATTTCCGGTGCTGCGGAATATCCCGCCGGAATTTTGGACGCCCTGCAGGCGGCAGGCGCCGATGTCACGGCGATTGACGCTTTGGCGCTTGCCGTACAGGCCGGTTCTGCGAAGGCTGTCAATGTGGTTTTGATCGGCGTTCTGGCTTCCAAAACCGACATTCCGAAAGAAACATGGATTCAGGCGCTTCATGAAACCGTGCCTGCCAAATTCCTCGAAATGAACCTCAAGGCGTTCGAGCTGGGCTACAATTACTAAAAGTTCAAGTGCAGTCGTTTCGGCGACTGCACTTTTCTTATCGGATTGACAAAGTTTGTGCCAAATGATATAATTTTTTCAAGGTCTTATTTCGCTGAAAAGGAGAGGAAACGATGAAAATTTCCTTGCGGGAAAAGTTGGGATACGGCGTTGGTGCCGTCGGATTGGATTTGAGTTACGGTCTGTTCTACTCCTATCTTTCTCTGTATTTGCAAAAGGCACTTGGTATCAACCCGCTGTTTATGCTGATATTGGCGCCGCTTGCCCGCCTTTGGGATGGCATCAATGACCCGATGATGGGGTCGATTGTCGATTTTTCCCACCACAAAATGGGCAAATTCCGTCCGTGGATTCTGCGTGGCGCTGTGTTGAATGCAGTTGTTCTGTGTTTGCTTTTCAATGCACCGGTCACAAATTCCGTTTGGATTTATGTCTATGTTGCGGTTTTCTATGTCCTTTGGGGCATGACCAACACGCTTGCCGATATTCCGTACTGGTCGATGATTCCGTCATTCTCCAGCGAGGAAAAAGACCGCAATTTGATTTCAACCATTGCCCGTACATTCTCGGGACTCGGTCAGGGGATTATTACGATTCTCACGCCTGTTGTTGTGGGCGTTCTCGGCGGTTCCATGGGCAGCGAGCTGGATGCTATGACCTCGGGCACCTTGCGTTTGGGCTTCGGTCGTTGGGCGATGATTGCCTCTGTGCTTCTCGTCGTGTTTGCTTCTGTCAGTGTTGTATCGACCAAGGAGCGCCGTGTGATTCCGAGCGGTGAGAAATTCTCCTTCAAGGCGGCGTTGAGCGTCATCAAAAATAACGACCAGTTGCGTGTATTTATGCTCTTTGCCATGATTTCCAACGCAGGCTACTACATGACCTCGGGAATCAGCGCCTTCTACTTTACCGAGGTGGCAGGTGATTTGAAAGAACAGTCTACTTTTAACCTTTTGGGTGCGGTAGGCAGCGTTCTCGGCTTGCTCGTTATCCCCGTGTGTTCCAAATTTATGAACAACCGATCGACCTACAAGGTTTCTCTTGGTTTGGCGGCGGTTGGGTATATCTTGATGGCGGTCGTCGGCTACGGGTTCGGCGGCAACGTGGTTGCCATGGGCGTATGTTATCTGCTCGTTTCCATCGGTATCGGCAGTATGTTCGTCAACCAAACCGTTATGCTGGCGGATGTGGTGGACTACGGCGAGTTTAAGCTTGGCACTCGAAACCAAAGCCTGACGTTCTCCATGAAAGGCTTCCTGCAAAAGATGGCTTATACCATTCAGAGCATCATCATGTACGCATCGTTCAGCGCAACGGGCTACAGCGGCATGGAGGGTGCCGTGGCTTCCGCTTCGGCAAAGACCGCCATTTCTGCGTTGATGTTCTTGGTTCCGCCGGCATTGATAATCGTTTCGTTTATCGTGTTCTCCGGCAAATATAAAATCTACGGCGACTTTAAGCAGCAGGTGCTCGATACGGTCAATCGGAAATACGAAGCAGAAAACGAAGAATAACACGAAGACTCAGGAGCGTTTAATCTCCTGAGTCCTTTTTTGTCAGATTTCCTGTCCGAGAAGCTTCGCACGTTTGCAAAGTTTCGGGATGCGGATGTATTCATTTTTGCCGGGACAAATGTCGTAGATCCCCAAGGTCGAAAGGATGTACCATGCCGCCATGCTTCCGTTGTCCTCGTCGCCTGGGAAGCCGTCGTCCGCATCAGAGAATGCTTCTGCACAGAGCTTCGAGACCCAGTATTGTGTCTTTTCGGGACAGCCGAGAGCGGCGAAAAGATACGGCAGGTGAAAGCTGGGCTGGTTTGAAATTGCGCACTGCCCGAAATCGACAGCCGCCATTTCCGTCATCTCGTGAATTTCGTAGTTGTAGCCGTCCACATTATAAAGCGGCGGTGTGGCAAATAACTCGTCCAGCTTGCGAATGAGCTTCTCTTTGCCGCCGTATAGGTCGGCGAGTCCCTCTATATCGTGCGGCACAGCGAACGAAGACTGCCAAGCACTGCCCTCTGTGTAGTCGCCGCCCCAATCGAAGCAGTCGAAGGGTTCGACAAAGGTGCCGTTGGTGGTTTTGCCTCGCATGAAACCCGTTTGCGGGTCAAAGAGATTGCGGTAGTTTTGCGCTCGTTTGTCATATTCATGGGCGATGTCCTCTTTGCCGAGTACACGGGCAACCTGCGCAATGCAGAAATCGCCGTATGCGGCATCCAGCGTTAAGTTGACGTTGCTCTTTTCAACGATATCTTTGGGAACATAACCATACCGTATGTACGCCGATGCACCCTGTCTGCCGAGGTCGTTGTTCGGTGCGTCGTGGTTGGCGTGATGAAGCATACCCTCGAATGCCGTTTCCAAAAGAGAGCCGCCAATGATTCCCTTGACGGCGGCATCGGCAATAACCGCATCCAAAAGCGTGCTGGGCATACAGCCTCTTTCGCCGATGGACGGCCATCGGGGAAGCCAGCCTCCGTCGATATAGTCGGTGATGAAGCCCTCTAAAATTTCCGCATATTCCTTTTTGCCGATCAGTGCAAGCAGGGGATATTCCGTGCGGTAAGTGTCCCAAAAGCCGTTATCCGTATAGCGAACGCCGTCCCGCACACTCCCGTCAAAGGGGCAGTAATGCACCGCTTTACCGTCTTTTATTTCATAAGCTTTGTGCGGAAACAGTCCCGTACGGTACATACAGGAATAGAATGTGCGCATTTGCTTGTCGTCGTTGGCTTCGATTTCGATACGGGAGAGGTATTCTTCCCAAATTGCTTCGCCTTTTTCACGCATTGCGTCAAAGGAAAGTCCGTCACAGTCTTGACGGCAGTTTTCGACAGCTTGCTCAAAGCTGATGTAGGACGTCGCACCGTCTGCTTCTACGTTGGTCCCGCAAAATGCAATGTGTGCAAATGTTTCGTCTATGACGGAACGCTCGATATCAATCGGCGTGTTGAATTGCAGAACGAGATAGGTCTTAAACCCGACGTGGAAATCGCCCCGTGCGCCGTCTGTTGTCGCAAGGACACGATTGTGTTCCCGGTCGATCGCAAATGTATAGTTGCCGAACACAGAGAACAGCGAGAGGAACGGCGTGCGGTTTTGCGGGTAGGTCATCCGCAGCTTGAAGCTGCGCACGCCCGGTGTCAATTCCAAGTCTGTGCGGGCACGCAGAAAACGAAGCTTCATGTAGGACGGCGTCAGTACAGCCTCTTCGGGACGGTATCCCGACCATGCCTTGTCGGGGGTGTTACGAACGATACCCGTTTGCGGTGTGAACAGAAACGTCCCGTAGTCCGAAATCCATGGGCTGGGCTGGTGTGTCAGGCGTACACCCTCCAGCGATCTTGCGGCAGGATGAAAAAACCAACCGCCTTCGTCCTCGGTTTGCGGTGCATAGCCTGCCATGGCAAAGGGAAGCTGCACAAGCGGCAGTGTATTCCCGTTGGAGAAGCGCCGCTCCGAGAAAGTGCCTTGTTTGATATTGACGTACTCTGCGTAGCGCATAAATGTTGCTCCTTTTTCAAAAGGTGATTTTTCATAGTATACTATATCTTTTTTTCTTTTTCAATAAGATTTGTTGAACTTTGTGCGCAAGTGTGGTACAATGCTTCTAATCGAAGAAGAGGGGAATGAGGACAATGAAACCGATTCAAACGGTGCTTCGGGAAAACGGGATCCGTTTGCTTGTTTCTGCGGAAAAGACGCTGTGCGAAGCGACCCACGGCAAACTGACGCCTCGGTATACACCGGGTCGTATTCAGATGGATAAGGTCGGAACGTGCGTTCGTATTCTTGAGAAAAATGACTCGGAGACGTTTATCGCCAAGTTTGATGAAAACGGCAACATTAGCCGGGACGATTTCGTGATTCTTGCCACGACAGACTTGCATTTCGAGGACGATGTAGCTTTGCGGGACAAGACATACCAGATGCTTGCCCGTCACATTATGGATGTGAAGCCCGACCTCGTTGTGTTTACAGGAGACATTATCCTGTCGAACCACCAGCAAATTGATGCGGTTCGGTTCGCACGGATGATGGAGGAACTGGGCGTTTATTGGGCGTTTGTGTTCGGCAATCATGAAGCGAGAGCGGAAAAAGAGTACCACAAGTATTTCCTGCTGAAAAATATGGCGCAGTATCCGCACTGCCTGACGAAATTCGGACCGCCCGATTTGTTCGGATACGGCAATTTCTTTGTGCATATTTTGGATGCACCCGACCATATCCGCCAAAGTCTCGTCTTTTTCGATTCCGGCAGAGACATCACCGAACCGTATCGCACGCAGGATAAGATTCCCGCAGATGTGCGTGGATACGACTATCTGAAAAAGAATCAGATGCGCTTCTACAAGTCTCGACTTTCGGCGCTTCGCAATACATACGGCGACTTTAAGTCGATGATGTTTTTTCATATTCCGCTTCCGGAATTTGCAGATGCTTTCGATTTGAACGAGAACGGCGACTATATCCCGTCGGGCAAGACGGAAATTCTCTACGGCGGTATGTATGAATCCGTCGGTTGTTCGCAAATCAATAGCGGTATGTTCGATTTGATTCGGGAACTCGGTTCTACACAGGCAGTATTCTGCGGACATGACCATGTGAATGATTTCTGCGCCGTCAATCAGGGAATCCACTTGGTCTATGTTCAGTGCGGCGGCT
>JAQXLO010000005.1 GCA_029012165.1 Oscillospiraceae bacterium
CGTTCTCCCGCAGCTGCCGCACCAGCGGTTCCATAAACGGGAACGGCGGCATATGATCCCACCAGCCGAGCAGCAGCTCGGTCAGCGGTTTATGAAACCGTTCGGGCAGCAATGCACAGACGTCCAGTGCCAATTCGGAAAAGGTGCGCTTGCCCGCATCCAAGCTTTTCCACAGTTCCCCGCCGAACAGTACCTTTTCGACCTGCACGGCATCTTCCTCGCAGAACACTTTCCGAAACGTGGTGTGCGGATCGAAGTCGATCAGCACACCGCCCAAATCAAAAATTATATTTTTAACCATTTTGTTTGCGCACATCGCCGCAGCAGTTTTTGTACTTTTTGCCGCTGCCGCAGGGACAGGGGTCGTTGGGGCCGACCTTTTTGCCCTTGCGGACGGTACGACCCTTTTCACTGCCGTCCGAGGAACCGCTGCTGGTGGTGGTCACTTTGGCCACCTGCTCACGCTTAGTGTCCTCCTCGGTGCGGATGCGCACCGTCAGCATCATCTTGACCGTATTTTCACGGATGGAGGTGTTCATCTCCTCGAACATATCCGAGCCGACCTCACGGTATTCCACCACGGGGTCATGCTGTCCGTAGGCACGCAGACCGATGCCTCTGCGCAGTTCGTCCATGGCGTCGATGTGGTCCATCCACAAAGAGTCCACGTTGCGCAGCAGAATCATCCGCTCGAGGTCACGCATCAGCGCTTCGCCGAACTGCGTCTCTCTCTCCTCGTACCGGGCGTGTCCACGCTCGCTGAGCATCTCCCATGCGGCGTCTCTGTCCAGCTTTTCCTCCCGGAAATCGTTCTCGTCCACAAGCCAGCCCAAGAATTTCTCCCGCAGACCGTCCACGTTCCAGTCGTTCACCGGCAGTGCTTTCGGGCAGTAGAAGTCGATGGCATCGGTGATGCAGTCGTCGAGCATCTTGAGAATCAGCGGTTTCAGCTCCACGCCGTCCAGCACCTGATCACGCTGTTTGTAGATCAGCTCTCTCTGGCGGTTCATCACGTCATCGTATTGCAGGACGTTCTTGCGGATGCCGAAGTTGCGTCCCTCCACGTTCTTTTGGGCACGCTCGATGGAATTGGTGACCATTTTCGCCTCGATGGGCATATCCTCCGGCGTTTTCAGTGCGCTCATCACCCCTGCCAGCCGTTCGCCGCCAAAGATACGCATCAGGTCATCCTCCATGGACAGATAGAAACGGGATGCGCCGGGGTCGCCCTGTCGTCCCGCACGACCACGCAGCTGGTTGTCGATACGGCGGGATTCGTGCCGCTCGGTGCCGATGATGAACAGACCGCCCGCATCACGTACCTGCTGCGCTTCGTCGGCGATGTCGTCCTTGTATTTCTTTTCGAGTCTGGAGAAATCCGCACGTGCCTGCAAAATCTCCTCGTTGTCCGTCTCGGCGAAGCCCGTTGCCTCGGCAATCAGCTCCTCCGTATACTGCATACGGCGCATCTCCGCCTTGGCGAGGTACTCGGGGTTGCCGCCAAGCATGATATCCGTACCACGACCCGCCATGTTGGTGGCGATGGTCACGGCGCCCTTTTTGCCCGCCTGGGCAATGATCTGCGCCTCCTTGTCGTGGAACTTGGCATTGAGCACTTCGTGCTTGATGCCCCGGCGCTTGAGCAGTGCGCTCAAAATCTCGGACTTCTCGATGGACACCGTGCCGACCAGCACGGGCTGACCCTTTTCGTGGCATTCCTCGACCTGCCGGATGACCGCATCAAACTTCGCCTTCTCCGTCTTGTAGACCACATCGGGGTAGTCGTGGCGGATCATGGGGCGGTTGGTGGGGATCTCGATGACGTCCAGCTCATAGATCTGCTGGAATTCATCGCTCTCGGTCATGGCGGTACCGGTCATACCGGACAGCTTTTTGTACAGACGGAAGTAGTTCTGGAACGTGATGGTCGCCAGCGTCTTGCTCTCGTGCTCGACCTTGACGCCCTCTTTCGCCTCGATGGCCTGATGCAGACCCTCGTTGTACCGGCGGCCGAGCATGATACGACCGGTGAACTCGTCCACGATCAGCACCTCGCCGTCCCGCACCACATAGTCCACGTCCCGGCGCATGACGCCGATGGCCTTGATTGCCTGATTGATGTGGTGCTGGATGGTCACGTTTTCCACGTCCATCAAGTTGTCCAGCTTGAAGTACGCCTCCGCCTTGGCAACGCCGCTCTTGGTGAGGGTAGCGGTGCGTGCCTTTTCGTCCACCACATAGTCGCCCACGCCCTCGATGTCCTCGGCGCTCTCCTTGGAGTCGATCTCCTTGACCTTGGTCATGGTCAGCGTGCGGGCAAAGCTGTTCGCCATCTGATACATGGCGGTGGATTCGTCCCCCTTGCCGGAAATGATCAGCGGGGTACGGGCTTCGTCGATGAGGATGGAGTCCACCTCGTCCACCACGGCGAAGTTGTGTCCGCGCTGTACCTTTTGCTCCTTGTAGGGCACCATGTTGTCACGCAGA
>JAQXLO010000006.1 GCA_029012165.1 Oscillospiraceae bacterium
ACCGCAAGGGACGGACAACCCGCCCGACGCATTACTCTATCTTGCATTATAAATTGTATCCCGTGTTTTGTCAATAGAAACTGACCCGTCCATTTGTTTCTTTTCTTAACACCGTGAAAAGTTACGCAAAAAGGTCGGGACAAGAAAGATTAAGTTTCCCTACAACAAGATATGTCATGCATTCATGGCTTTCAAAGGTTCTAAACCCTCTGGCTCTGCGTTTAGCGGATTGAATCAGTGAGTTTATACCCTCGGCCGATTGCATTAGTTACTCTGTGATAGAAGTAATTGAGGATGCTTTGAAATATCTTGCAAAGACGATTTTTCCCTTGATACAAATCACACACGCAAAAATCCCTCTGCCGAGAAATCGACAGAGGGATTCGTATTTGTGATAAATTGCAGTGTACGGATTAGCCCTTGATGGCTGCCTGTGTTGCTATCAATATATGGAGGAATTCAAAGCATAATAACAAAGGGCAAATCAGTTAAGATTTGCCCCCAGACTGTCGAAAAAGTCCGGCAAAAGTTTGGTTTTACAAAGCGAAAGCCCTCCCTGCGAGGGAGGGTGGTGAGGCGTCAGCCTCGTCGGGAGGGTTTTTCGCCGACTTTTGCTGTCTGCGTGCGGCGGCGTTTTGAACCCCTCAGTCTGCTGCGCAGACAGCTCCCCTCGCAGGGGAGCCAAACTGCCGGCAACATCGCCCTATCGCATACACGACCGTACAGAGAAAATCGAAAGTAGCGACACTGCACCGTTTCGTGCCGCCCCTGCGTGCTTGTAGAAATCACTTTTTCGACATGCTGTCAAGCCTTGGGGAAGGCTTGCGGATTCCAAAGGCGGCGCCTTTGGTTGCGAACCGCAGCGGAGAAATCCTCCCTGAAAATGTGGAGGCACAGAACGGGTATGCTTGCCGTGTATGCCGTTGATTGGCACGAATTACACGTCTATCACGGAGAACATTTGGTGCTTTAGCATCCAATTTAGGGGCTATTTGGAAAGCTCAAACCGCTGTCGAAAGGGGTAAAATAAAATTATTGTAAAGTTTCTAAAAAGCACTTTACAAATGAATTTTGTCATGATAGAATGAATTTTGCCTTGAGGGCAATTTTTAAATCAGATTGGAATTGGATAGAATGAAGAGTGAGAAAATGCTGCATTTCTGCGAAGTTGCAGTATTGATTTTGATAATGGCTTGTGTGGTATGGGGTATTCAAATTGCAAACAAAGATTATTCCACACAGGATGTGCCGATAGATACATCGGAACCCGTTTTGTCGCAATCAGAGCCGCAGACGGAAGCCGTGACGGAAACGACGACGCAGTGGCTGCCGCCGATCCAATATGACGACTATGTGTCCAGTGAAATCTCTCCGGAAAACTTCCATTCCACGGTCGTCCTCGGTAATTCTCAGGCACAGGCATTGTCCAATTATGGCTTAATGAAGAATGCGGATTTTGTGACGAAGGTGGGGCTTTCCATCAACAAGGTGCTGTATTCCGACGGCGGTGATGCACCGATTCAGAAATTATATGGTAAAAGCTACCAAAAAGCGGTTTTCATTTTTGGTGAAAATGAACTGGGGTGGCCTTATCCACAGAACTTCATCTCGGAGTACAAGAAAGTGATCGCCAAGGTGCGGGAGCTGAACCCCGGTGTGCAGATTTACTGTCAAGGGATCTTCCCGGTCAGCGCAGAGTACTCTGCCAAGAGCAAAACCGGCATCACCAATGAAAATGTCGTGATCTTTAACGAGAAGCTTGAAAAAATGTGCGAGGAGATCGACGCCAAGTTTATGCCGCCTTCCGAAGCCTTTAAGGATTCGACGGGTGCATTGCCCGAGGGGGCAGCAACGGACGGTGTGCACTTCAACTATGATTACTGCAAGATTTGGGCAGGTGACCTGTCAACGTATTTGCAGGACGACGAAGAACCCAATACAACGGTGGAGGAATAAACAAATGAAAAAAATTGTGCTTTGTTTGCTTTTGGTGGGACTGTGTTTGTTTGCCGGGTGCAGCAATGCCCCCTCTGCCGACACGCAGGAGACGACGAACGCCGCATTGACGCCCGTAACCTGTGCTTCGGAATGGGTGGATGTGCTTGCCGCAACGGTTCCCTTTGAGGATCAGATGACCGTTGTGGACGGCAGTACCGCCATGACGCGCTATGGTGTGGATGAAGCGTACAGCGGGGACTGTGCCATGTATATCAGCAGTATGGCGACCCCCGAAGAAATTGCCGTATTCAAAGCCGCTGACGGTTTTGATACCCAGTATTTCACCGACCTTGCCGCAGAGTATCTCGCCGTGCAAAAGGATTCCTATGCCGACTATGCTCCGGATCAGGTGCCGAAGCTGGACACGGCTGTGGTGCGTACCTGCGGCGAATATGTGATCGTCTGCGTCAGTGCGGACAATGAAAAAGCGGCGTCCGTGGTGGACGCCTATATCGGAAAGTAAGGGCAGTTTATGACGCTTACACAGAAAAGCACGGCCGTGCGGACGGTGACAGCCTGCATTTTTTGCGTGCTGTTGTGCGGGATGCTTCTTTTGTTTGTTTTGTTGCCGGACAATACCTTTTCCGAGACGGAGAAACGGGTTCTTTCCGATTTTCCGAAGTTGTCCCTGTCCTCGGTGGCGGACGGCTCCTTTGAAAAATCGCTGGAAACCTATGTGCAGGATCAAATGCCTTTTCGCAATTTTTGGGTCGGACTGGGTTCTTATTTCAATTTTGCCCTCGGGCAAAACGGCACGGACGGTGTGTATGCGGCCGAGGAGGGCTATCTCATCAACACGCCCGCCAAGCAAAACGACCGCAACCTGCAAAGCAACCTGAAGTATCTGACGAACTTTGCGCAGAAAGTACAGATTCCGTCCTACCTGATGCCGGTACCCGAGACAGGGTATATTCTGGAAGAAAAACTGCCGCCGCACCACAAAGTGTACAACGACGACGCAGTCTATGCCGCCGTGTCGGAAAAGACGGACGGCACCTATACCGTGGTGGATCTGCGTACATTGTTCAAAGCAAATGCCGCAGACACACAGCTGTATTACAAGACCGATCATCACTGGACATCGAACGGCGCATTTTTGGCGGTTAACGCCTTTTTGCGTGCCGCAGGAAAACCGACACTGAACGAGTCGGACTTCACCGTGGAACACTGTCCCGACTTTTTCGGCACGACGTACTCCAAGGCGGCGCTTTGGAAAAAGCAGCCGGATGTCATGGAACTTTGGCACATCCCGGACGCCAAGGTGCACACGGTGGTTTCGGATCTCGGCAAGGGTGTTGTGGCACAGGCGGACGATGTGTTTTTTCGAGAGCATTTGCAGGCGTACGATATGTACCCGACGTACCTGAACGGAAACCACAGTCTGACGCATATCGTCAATCCTCAAGCGCCGGAAGGGGTACTGCTGCTGTTGAAGGATTCCTTCGGCAACACACTGGCCACCGAGCTTGCCGCCGCCTATCGGGAGATCGTGATGGTGGATATGCGCTATTACCGCACGCAGGCGGTCTCCGATCTTGTGGCGCAGTACGGCGTCGATACGCTTTTGGTCAATTACAGCACAGACAGCCTTGTCAATGATACCAACATTCTGTTTCTGAAATAAAAAATCCCGCTGTTCCGTCAGGCACAGCGGGATTTTGGCGTTTTTTCAGCGCTCTTCACGGAAAATTGCGGTATTGCCCAGAATTTCGCCGGCTGCGGTCAGCGACCAAAGGCGCCGCCTTTGGAATCCGCAAGCCTTTAAAAAGCTCCCGCGAAACCTTTAATCCCACAAAAAACCGTGATGAACCTTTTTCAGAAAGTATCGTAGTGCTCAAAGTTCATATGGTCGCCGTCAAACAGGATGGAATACAGCGTGTCGGGACGGTCGGTGATGATCATGCGGGGATTGAGAGAGAGCGCATAGTACATATCGTATTTGGACTCCACACCCCGAATCGCCAGCGGCAGTACGGAGAAGCCCAAGATGGCCTGCTGCAATTCCGCCGTGACGGTGTCCGCCGTGGTCAGCAGCATACCGGCGCCGTTGTTTCGGTAAACGGAGAGCAGTTCCCGGCACTGCTTGACATCGTGCAGATCCTTAAAATTCTCGTCCAGATCGGCCGCAATGGGAAATGCACCGTAGTCTGCGGCGTGCAGTTCCAGATCCTCCCGGGAAAAGCCGGTCAGCAGAATGCGGCTGAGCAGATCGTATTGCTGCGCAAGCGCCAAAAGCTTTTCCTGCGTGCGGAAGTTCATGACGTGCAGAACATAGCGCAGACTGGGTTCACCGGCATATTTTTCAAAAACCTTTTCCAGCGGCACGGAGACCTCGGTGATATAGTCGCTGCCCTCCGCCAGATAAGGGGTGCTGTCCTGTGCAAAGGAGATATCCAGCTCAATGGCATAGGCGCCGCTGTTGACGCTGTCGTGGACGGCCTGCATGGTATTTTTTACGTCGTTATAGCAGTCCGAGCTGGCGGCCAAAATAAAGTTGTCCGGCAGGGAGATCTGCTCCTCAAACGCTTCCTGCGCCTTTTGGGTCAATGGCTTGTCGAAAAAGCGGTAGGTGACACCGTAGAAAATGCCGCCGGCGGCGATGACTGCACTGAGTATGCCGATAAGGATACGTTTCAGCAGCATGGAGACACTTCCTTTTTGCAAAGCTTTGCGGCGGCTTCGGCGGTGATGGACTGCATCCGGGACATCTTGCGCTCCATGTCCGCAACCAGTGCGAATTGGGTGCGGCAGCGGACGAGATTGTGCTCAGGATAGGCGGTGTGGAAATAGGTGTCGCCGTTCAGATAGTCCGTCAGGAAGCGGATGCCGCACTCATAGGTCAACAGCTTGGCGGAGAAGGGGAGGTACTCGATTTCCCGCTCTGTTAAGCTGCTGCCGGCGGTGGAAAGGTAACCCTCCACATAGGCACGATATAAATCGAGACTGAGGGAAACTTTGGAAACATCCTTTTCGTCCTCGTCGGCTGTGTTGGCGCCGAATCGGATGCTGTCGCCGAAATCGTACAGGGACAGTCCCGGCATCACGGTGTCCAGATCAACCACGCACAGCCCCTGACGGGTCGTGTTGTCGAAGAGGATGTTGTTGAGCTTTGTGTCGTTGTGGGTGACTCTTAAGGGGATTTCGCCTTTTTCAAGAAGGGCAAGCGCTCTTTCGGTGTCGTTCT
>JAQXLO010000007.1 GCA_029012165.1 Oscillospiraceae bacterium
CCGTTCCTGTCCACCTCGGCAATCTTGGGATTGGAGGACGAGTAGGTCAGGGTGTACTGCACGTCGCCGTCGGTTTGGACGGTCGGGGCGAGGGTCATCGACTTTTTGTAAACGAGCGTACCGCCCGAGCAGGTCACGCCGGTCAAGCGGCTCTGCGGTTCGGGTTCGACGGGTGCGGCACGTCTGCCGATGATTTCCACGGTACATTCGCCGCTATGGGACGGGACGTAGGCGAAGCCGATTTCGGCGCTGTCCGCCGTCTTTTGGTCGATGTACCACAGGGTGTCGGCGGTGAGGGCGTCGGCGTCCGCCGCACGCACGAGCAGGACATACTCCTCTCCGGGGACGACACTGCTCTGCGAGGCAGTGTAGGTCTGTCCGGCGGAGACGGTACGGCGCTCGCCGGTTTCCCCTGCGCTGTGGACGGAACCTTTTTCAGATTGAGCGGTGACAGAGCCCAGATTGAGTCGCAAAGCTGGACGCACCCCGTTACTCGTGTAGTTGGTGCCGAAATGGTCGTCCGCACTGCCGCCGTATCTAACATAGTATGTACTGTAAGAATTAGCACGGGGAGAGCGCAATCGCCAGTAGGCGTTTCCTCTGTACGAGATACTGGTGGAAACCCACAGTCCCTGACACTTGGCATAAGCACTGCCCTTCGCCCTACGGGCGGCGTCGTCGGCGAATCCATACGCCGGGTTGATCACATCGTAGTAGGAGAGCAGGAACACCTTGTCCGTGGTTTTGCCGGCGCTGCAGCTGCTGTTTGTGGGGCAAGGCGTATCCAGATCGGTAGAGAGAATTGCCTGCTGTTCGGCGCCGTTGAAGGCGGTGTTCATAAAGGTCGTGTTCAAAAAGGTGCGAATGTCGGATTCGCCCCAGTTGTTGGCGTACTTGCCGTTGGCGTGGCTCGCTGTTGTATGGTGGAAATCCTGTGAATCAATAATCGTCTCGCACAGGACAAAGCCGGTATAGGGGTTGAGTACACGCCACTGCAGCGGCTCGTAGCGGAACCAGTAGACGACGCCCGGTCTGTAGCCGTTGTCATACTGATTGGAGTAACTTTCGGAATCGGAAGTGCCTGTCCAAGCCGGTCTGTATCGGTCGAACCAAACGCCCCGGTAAATCTGTGTGTCGAGCCTTACATCGAGGTAGTACATATACTCCGTCTGCGTGCCCTCGATGTAGTAGGGGTAGGCAGTCCAGTTTCCCGTCTGCGCCTTGGGTTCCAACAGCCGGAGGGTTGCGGTGTCCGTCACTCTCGACTGGGGGTAGGAACCGTACTGGATGATGTCGCCGACGTTGCAATCGGTGATGTCACCGTCAAAGTCGGTGTCACTGCCGGGGGTGTCGGGGTCATCGTTTTCCCCAAGGGTCACAGTGATGGTTTTTTCGATATCCAGTACCTTCACCGTGCTCGTTTGCGGGCTATATGGGTCGCAGGAGATGTCAATGGTATAGGTGCCGGGTTTGAAGTACAGCTTTGCCTTGCCGTCCTTTCCCGTCGTCACGGAAGAAACACTATCCCATTTTCCGTCCCCGTCGGTGTCATATTGGGCGCCGGCTGCGGAGACCGTTGCCCCCTCCAGCGCTTTGGGCACGCCGTTTTCCAGCACATTGACCTGCACATTCACGGCGTGATAAATATGGGGGCATACGCCTTTTCCGAAGCCGTGGGGAGTAGAGACATAAAAATCTAGCAGTTTTTTCTCTTGGCTATACTTTGCGATGTCCCAATCCCATTTCAAACCTAAAAATTTGAAATGGAAGGTCGCACCGATGTCCCAATAGAATTTCGAATCACCGTCGATGCAAACGCCGCAATCGTGAATCCGGTCTCCAAAAACAGCGTCCACGATACTGCCCACCACAAGAGAACTGCCGGACAGCTTCACGCCCACCTGTCCCGCCAGCTTCAAGGACAAAACCCCTTTTGCCCAGCTAAGCTTGATGTCCAAGTGTACGCCAAAAGTGATTTCAAACTTGTCGTTCAAGTCCAAATCCACATCATGATTTTTTTCTTCGGCTTTGTGCAAGCCGTTATCTGGGTCAGCTGTCGTGGTAATCTTGTAGGAATACTCGATCAGCTTAAAGGTCACGGAAACACTGCCCTTAAATACCAAGCCGGGCTCTATCTTCAAGGACAAGCCGGTAGCGCCAATAGGAATGGACGGGATGGTGATTTTCAAATAGGGCGTCAGATCAAAGCCGGCAGAAATCGTGCCGGACAGAGACGCTTTAAAGCTGAACTGATGCTTGAATTCATAGTAATCTCTGCCGAAAAGCTCAATGTCATAATAGATAGACACGGATGTGGCAATGGAAAGCTTCAGGGAGCCGCTGGCGGTGAAAGAACCCACAGGAGGCTTTTCGCCCTCGGGCAAGTCCTTTTGCGGGTACTTGATTTTCAGCTCCGTTGACCATGTGTTGGAACCGGTTTCATCAATTTCCGCCTGCGCCTGTACATCGTCATTGAGCAAAAGCGCCTCGCCCAAGTCCTCCTGCTTCATGGGCTCCATTTTGTCGTAGTCACCCTCGGCGTCGATGCGCACAAAGGAGAACAGCTCGTCCAGTCCCACATCGGTATCCTGCACAATGGTGACGGTACTGCCACTGACAGAAATGCTCTTGACCTTGAACAGCAGGTAGTCGTCTCCCGCCGCATCGTAATAGAACATTTCTCCGACCTTTAAATTCTTGACCGCCGAAACGGCATTGCGAAACACAAAAGTATCGGTTGCTTCGTCGAAGGTATACGTCATGGCGGAGGATGTGGGGGCAGTCATGACATCGTCCGTCAGGACAGCAAAGTCCTCCTGTGCCTTTTCGTCATCAAAAACAAGAATTGTATCGTCCCCGAAATCCTCCGGCTCCGCCTGCAAGAACTGCTCGAACGCTTTGGTGTTTTCCTTGCTCTCATAGTTCTTGCACAAGGGGGCATTGTCGCTGTCGAGCAAAAACGCTTTGGTCACAAAATAGTCGGGCATCGCAGTGACATTCAGCTCCACCTCTGCCGTGCCGACATTCGCTTCCACCTGCGTCACGCCGGTACCCAGCATCTGACCGCCGTTTTCGGCATAGACAGACACCACCAAGGTTGCGGCTGTGGCGTTGTTGAACTTTACGGTAGCTTTCTTGCCGTCCATGGTCACATCGGCAATGGCATAGGATGCCTCTGCCTGCTCCTCGGACATGGCGGCAACAATGGAACTGAGTGCACTGGTCGTGCTCACAAAGTCCACTTGTTCGTTGGAGCCGGTCTCCGGCTCCGGCTCGGCGAATGCCACGGCGGCACAGCTGAACGCCATGAGCAGGGTGAGCAATACGCTCAGGGTTCGTTTGAGTGCGGTTTTCATTACACATCCTCCTTTTTTACAGCGCAAAAACACCGTCTGTGCGGCAAAACGCCACACAAGCGGTGTGAAAAACTATTCTTTTGTATGCGTGTTCCCGATGTTTGCTTGTCTGTCTGTCAAGATTGTCACACCTGCCCAGATACTTGTCAATACTTTATAGAAGTATAGCACAAAATATTTCTATATGCAAGTGTTTTTTGGCACAGGCTCAGCGCAGTGTCTCGAAGGCTTCGAGCCATGCACGGGAGATCAGCTCGTGACCGAAGGCGGTGGGATGGACGCCGTCGTCCGTCCAGTACTCGGGCGGCTGCTTTTCGCAGGCGGCGTCAAACCGTGCCTGCAGCGGCACGAAGGTCAGAGAGTACTTCTGCGCCACACGCTTTGCGGCGGCGGCACGCTCTGCCACCTCGGTGGAAAAATAGTCCCAGTGGGGGTCGGTCGCCGCCCCATGGGTCAGGAAAGGCTCCAAAATCATGATCTTGACATCGGGCACCTGCTCACGAATCTCCTCGATGTACATCCCGTAGACACGCTCGTACTTGTCGGTATCGACGCCGTTTTGGTCGCCGATCTCGTGCCAGACGTCATTGACCCCGATGAGGATACTCATGAAGTCGGGCTTTAAATTGATGCAGTCTCTCTTGATGCGGGCGTACAGATCCACCACCCGATCTCCGCTGACGCCTCGGTTGACGAGGCGGTACTGCCCCGGCGCATCGTAGCCCAGCTGTGCGGAAATGAGGTGCGGATAGCCGATCCCTCGGCGGGCATCCCAATCCCGGGAACGGTCGGCATCGGTGATCGAGTCGCCCTGAAACAACACTGTCTGCATAGTTTGACTTCCTTTCTTTTACCAGCTGACGCTCATTTTCAGCGAATAGCCCCGCAGGCGGGACGCTGTGACCCTGACCTTGATGTTGGAAAATCCCTTTTTGCGCAGTCCCTCCGTCAAAAAATCGGTGAGGTCGGACTTGTTGGTGCGCAGAATCTGCTCCACATAGGGGTAGTCCGTCTGGTTGACAAAGACACGCTCCTGCTCGTGGATGATCCCGATGATGTGCAGAAAGTCCACATACATGACCAGCTTCGTTTCGCCACGGGAAGCCTCCTCGTAGCACTTGCGCAAAAAGCAGCGTAAAACACCCTCTTTGAGGGAAAAATAGATTTCGTTCAGGTACAGCTTCTCTTCGTCCCGCTCATCCTTGGGCGCCTGGTCGGATTTTTTTCTCAGTTCATCGGCAAACGACATTGTGTTCACTCCATACTGCCGAAAATTTTTCATTTATAGTATACCCAACTGTCGCACCGATGTCAAGAGGGAAACGCTCAGATCCCGAGGGACGCCTTGAAGTCCGCCGTCAGACCACGCAGCTGCTGTATCTCCAGCTTTTCGCTCTTGGTCATCCGGTAGTCCCGGGAACGGGTGACGGGGGTGATGTCCAGCCCCTCAAGGGAGAGATAATATTTCGCATTGGTCGGGTAGATCTGGCGCTCGGTGACGGACGTCAGCCCCAAGAAGTTCTGCACCCGCTCCGCCTTTTCCGGCTGTTCACGGAAGTTTTGACACAGCCAGCGGTAGATCTCGGGGTGGAAATTTGCCATCACGCCCGAAAATCCGGCGGCACCGTCCCGCAGTGTTTGCAGCAAAGATGCCGAGTTGGCGTTGAAAATTTTCAGCGGTGTTCCCTCCGCAGCCGCAAGCTTCTGCCGGATAACGTCCGCATCACAGCAGGTGTCCTTGAGGAAGGTGAATCTGCCGCCCTTCGCCAGCGTGCCCAGCACCTCGGGCTTAAGCAGTCGGCGGTAGGGATAGGGGCACTCGTAGATGCCCAGCGCAATCTCGGGAATGCGGCTGACCACATAGTCCACGTTCTGCAAAAATACGTCGTCGCTCTCGTCTTCTTTGGCAAAGCGGTTGGAAATGAACACATAGGAATCAATGCCCGTGTCGATGAACCGCTTGGCCTGCTCGATCTGGTCATCCAGCGTCTCCGCCGTGTGCCCGGAAGCGACGATCGCCATCTCCTTCGGTGCGTGCGCACGGATAAAGCGCATCAGCTCCAGCCGCTCCTCAAAGCTCAAAAAGAACATCTCGCTGGACTGACAGACCGCAAAAATGCCGTCCACCTTGCCCGTGTACCATGCGATCATCTGTTCAACGGCGTTGTAGTCCACCTTGTTGTCCTCGGTAAAGGGCGTAATCATCGTCGGATATACGCCGCCCGGAATGGTTTTAATCATGACTGTTTCCTCCCCTTTTACTTTTGTAAACTTTGCATAAATGCCCACGATTCCTCGACTGCCTTGAACGCATCGCCGTCCACCCAGTCGCTGTCCTGCTCGTACATTATATATGGAATGTCCAGCTCGCAAGCCGCTTCGTAGCACGCCTTGAGGTCAACGAGACCTTTGCCCAACGAAACAAATTTGCGGTCGAGATTGTCCTCAATCACATAGTCCTTGAAGTGCAGAACCTTAACTCTGCCTTTCATCTTTTTGAGAATCTCCACAGGGTCGGCACCGGCATAGTGGATCCACGCCACGTCCGGAATGAAGTGGAACAGCTCGGAGTCCGATTCGGACAGCAAAACATCCATCATCCCGCAAGCCTTGTCGCCCAGTCTGTAAAACTCGAACGCATGGTTGTGGTAGTTAAACGTCATGCCGTTTTCCCGAAGCTTTTTGCCGATTTCCACCGCTTCGTCGATGAAGCCCCGCACCGCCTTGTAGCTGCCTCGCCCCTCGTCGGGTGCGGAACCGATGCCCATGGCGTCACAGCCTATCAGCTTATGCTCGGCGATCATGGCGTCCAAGTCCGTTTTCATGCGGTCAAACGATTTGTGGGTCACACAGACCTTCATGCCGTGCTTTTCAAGCGCCGCCGCCTGCTCCTGGGCAGAAAAGTCGCCGATGCCGGAAATCTGCACGTCCGTCACGCCCAAAGCACGCAAACGACCGAGCGTTTTGTCAAAATCCTCCGCTGTGCGGATATGGTCACGCAAGGTATAAAGCTGAATACCCATAATCGGTTTTGTCATTGCAAGCTCTCCTTTTTCGCCTTTTTTCGCATTATAGCACATTCCTTTTACGCTTTCAATGATACGGATAAAAAATTTCTTGTCGATACTTGACAGGTGAATCATTTTTCACTATACTGTAGGTGAACAGAAATTCACCACAGGAGCTGACCGCCATGACAACCAAGGATGCCTATCTTCTCGAGGCACTGCGCCTGTTCGCCGAAAAGGGGTACGACGCCACCGGCGTGGCAGAGATTGCCAAGGCGGTGGGGTGCACCACGTCGGCACTGTACAAGCATTTTCCCGGCAAGAAAGCCCTGTTTGACGCCATCGTGGAACGAAGCCAAAGCGGCTTTCGGGAGAACATGGCCTTTTTTCACATCTGCGCCGATGATCCGCAGGACAGGAAGCGGGTGCTGTCCATGACCGTGGAGGATCATGTGCAGCTGATGCGCCGCATTTTCGACAGC
>JAQXLO010000008.1 GCA_029012165.1 Oscillospiraceae bacterium
AACCATCTCGATCCCGAAATACTCCAAAATACCGAAATGGCGGTCATATCCGGGCACAGGGCAAAGGAATTTGATGGGCTGTCCAAACCACGGCTTGCCGCCGCATACGCCGTGGGTCATGCACTGGCTGATATAGTCAAACATCAAATTAAGACTGGAGCCGCCGCCGACCAAAATGTTCTGCACTTCCACGCCCAACAAATCGGCAAACAGCTGTTTGATCTCTGTCATACCGGTGAGCAGACCATAGTTGCGCACCTCCATCTTATCCACGCCCTGCATGGCATCGCCCGGCTTGAGCGCATCCAGCAGTCCGTCGGACAGCGCAAGCTGTTCCGTTGCCGGCTTTCCGCGTGCCATGTTCAGATTGAGATGCATTTGCTGAAACTTTTCATACTCGCAGCGAAGCTCTGCCGCACGGGCTGTCAGTGCTTCTTTGGACATTGTCTTGAGATCCATAGTCGATATACCCCTCTGTTACGCTAAAATGTAGATTAACAATAGTATATTTTTCCGACTTTGTCAAGAGAAAAGAACACTTATCAGCGTTTTCTTTTCGCAATCTGCTGCACATACAGTCCGTGACGGTTGCAGAAATAGTAAAGGTGTTTTGTGCGGTTGACCTTAAATCTTGCCTGTGCATTTCCCTCCGGGTACAGCTTCACGATCTGCACGCCATCGTCCGATACCGCCGCCATGAACGAGATATAGTGAGATTTCGTCATGTCGTGGGGTATGGTGATAAAGTACTCGTCCTCCACCGCCTCAATCTGCAAGTCCTCCGACGGCTCTGCCTCCAGCGCAGGCAACGTGATTCCGCAGCAGCTGACCACTGTATCTCCTGTTGCGCAGATCACATTGCCGCACACAGGGCAAACATAAAACCGAACCCGCAGCATATTAAAGGCACGGTTGACGTTGGAAATACAATTTCCCGACAGCAGTTCGATCACGGAAATACCCAGCGCCTGTGCCAAAGGCTCCAGAAGCGTGATGTCCGGGTAGCCGTTGCCGGTCTCCCACTTGGACACCGCCTTGTCGCTGACGCAGAGCTTTTGCGCCAGCTGCGCCTGAGTCATGTTTTGCTTTTCACGAAATCGCCGGATCGCAGTACCGGTCACATAAGGATCCATAGTATCCTCTCCCTTCGCCAAAAGCATACCACACCCTCTGTTCCTTTACAACCTACGCAAAGTAGAGGAGCCGTTTACAGATGGGCAAAAAGTGCAGCGCCCTTTGTATACAGCCATTTGCGCAGATACAGCGTCGCCAAAACCAGCACCACTGCAAATATCGTCATGCCGATCGTGACAGGTATCACTCTGCTCAGAAGATAGATACTGCCCGCCATCAGGATGCACGCTGCCCAGCCTCCGAACAAGGTCACCATTACGCTCATGCTCTGTTTTACGGGCACAGTCTCGTTCGTCCAGGTCAGATTGGGCTTTTTGACGCCCATCACCAAACCCAAATTGGCGGTAAATATAATAAACAGCCAAACAAGCACCGCAGAGATCACCATGGCAGAAACGTCCGTGCGAAGCACAAGGTTAAAAGCAACTGTGCAGATCAGCGCAGGAATGCTGTTCAGAAGAATATGCAGCTTTTCCTTGGCTTGCAATACCTGTTTCGGGTCAACGGGCAGGGACTGCAAGATCCAGATCATTTTACCTTCCAGCGAAACCGAGGGTGCCGAAACTGCATTCATGGAAATAATCATACAGACCGCAACGGCAATCAGCGGCGCCAAAAGCTGATCTACTCCCGGCAGCTCAGCCAGTACGGCTTGCATGGTCTGCTGCAAATAGGACGCACGAATCACTGCAAATACTGCCAGCCCAACAAGGATCAGCAAACCCAGTCCGCAGTTGAGCATGTATACAGGACTGTTGGAGAAACGCTTTAGCTCCTTTTTTAAGAGCGCTTGCCCAACATTCGCCGATTTCATGGCAGATTGCTTGTATACCGTCTTTTTGGGACCTGAACGGGTCGTCGCAATGCGGATAAAGGTTTTGGAAAGCACAAAATAGGTCAGCGCAAAAAGCGCCAGAGTACCTGCAACCAACACCAACAGCGCCTTCACGCTTCCCGCACCGGCAAGACCAAAGACGTAAAAAGGAAACAGATAGGAGCGGATGGCAGTGCCGACCTTGTCCGCATTCGCCACTACAGACTGGAGTAAGGAGTTGATCTTAAAGTAACAAACATAATAGACTCCAAACAGCAGAAAGCCCAGCAAAGCCGTGGTGATCGCCTTGTTTTTCATTTTTGTGGACAGTGCGGCAATCCCATACCCGAGCACACAGGTCAGAATCAGCACGAGGACAGCCACCAAAAGCCACAGCACGATCGGAAACAGAATCTTTGCTGCCGTTTGCTGCGCACGGATCCAATACACAAGCATCGCCGGAATAAACACCAACGATTCATACAGCAAGCCCATAGCAAACACGCCGGACATCCGGGCAAAAAGAATTTTGGACGGCGGAATAGGCATGGCCAGCAGCATTTCATTATCCTTGGCCAAATACAGGCTTGCGTATGTGTTGAACACATCGCCAAATACACCCAACATAATGGCAAAAAGACCCATCAGCGCAAAGTACAGCCAGTCCATCCCCATGGGAAGGAATGCATCGGCAAAGAGCATCGCCATCCCGAAAACGGATGCACCGATGGCAAAAAACACAAACACGAACAGGAGGACAAACCCGGCTGTTCCACCCTTGGAACGGAGTTTGCCGGTCTTTTTGTCCTGAAAATAAAAGGCGTTTAGTTCCAGAAATTGCTTTTTCATCAATGCTTTGAGCATCATCATGCCTCCAATTCCAGAAAGACGGATTCCAGGCTCTCGTCACCCTTGACCTCGTCCATGGTGCCGCTCTTGATCAGCTTGCCGCCCTTGATGATCGCCACCTTGTCGCACAGCTTTTCGGCAACCTCCAAAACATGGGTCGAGAAAAAGATGGCACCGCCGTTGTCGCAGATCTCCCGCATAATCCCCTTTAAAATATGGGCAGCCTTCGGGTCAAGTCCCACAAACGGCTCATCCATAATCACCAGTTTCGGGTCATGAATCAGAGCCGAGATGACAGCCAACTTTTGCTTCATACCGTGGGAATACGCTGAGATCGGTTCGGCAAGATCTTTCTCGATCTCAAAGCTGTCTGCATACTTGTGGATCCTCGCCTGTCTCTCCTGTGCGGAAACGCCGAAAATGTCGGCAATGAAATTCAAATACTGGATCCCGGTCATAAACTCGTACAGATCCGGGTTGTCGGGAATGTAGGCGATCTTCTGTTTGCACGCAAGCGGCTGCGCTTTCACGGAATGACCATTCACCGTGATCTCCCCTGCATCCGGCTGCAAAATACCGACAACAGCCTTAAGGGTCGTTGTTTTGCCTGCGCCGTTGTGCCCGATAAAGCCGTAAATCTCTCCGGGACGAATATGCAGGCTCAAATCGTCCACCGCTTTTTTATCTCCGTATACTTTGGTCAGGTGGTCAATTTTCAGCATTTTCTTTCTCCTTCTCTGCGCCGTATTTCAAAAGAAACGACACGATAATCAATGTAACCCCTATGCTCAAGGAAGTTTCCAGCTCCGGGTTTGTCCAATCCAAGCCGCCGCCCATCACTTTTTGGAGAACAGCACAAATGATCTTGGCCAGGATATAGCAGCCAAGGGAAACCGCCATGGTCAGGATGCCCAGACGCTGCATTTCTCTTGCGCCATGCAGGGTAAAGGGTGTCCCGTCACGCAGTGCGTTGGCAAAGTATTTTTCCGCAAACTTACACAATACCGCTTTACCGGCGCAAAGGATACTGGAAGAAATCAACGCCATATACACCCCTGTCTCCCCTGCGCCAAGCGCATCTGCCAAAAGTCCGTGAATCTGCACCCCGCCAATTTTCAGCACGCCGTAGAGACCCAGCGCATAGCTGAGGGTGCCGGCGGCGCAGAGACACACACCCACCGTGAACAGCACAAATAAAACTTTACTGGCAATCCTGCCGATTTTGGAAAAGGTTTGAATGACTTTTAATGTACTTTCCATATGCAAGCCCTCATACGATAGAATCGGGCTTTACCGGCATAATGATCGCTGCGACCAGATATGCGACCAAGCCGCAGCCGCCCATCAGGCTAAACAACACCAGCGCCAAGCGAATCCATGTGACATCCACATCGAAATACTCCGCAAAGCCGGCACAAACGCCTGCGATCATTTTGTTTTCATTCACACGATACAATGTTTTTTTCATAGGTTTCTCCTCCGTTTTCTATTGATTTATATGGCATTGCGCCGTTCAGAGCGTTATATTCTGCGGTTCCGATCTTTACCGGCGCTATGTCCGCATCCCGAGAGCCGCCGCTTTTGATATACATCAAACAGGCGGCAAACATCTGCCCGAGCATGGACACGATCTGGTTTTCCGTGAAAAAGCAGACTTTTGTGGCGCATAGCGCACAGATTCCGTGGGCATAGACCCAAATCTGGTTGAACAGCCCGACAGCCTGCTCGTTCGTCATGTGATAGTCCTCGCAGATTTTCTGAATATCCTGCTCAAAACCTGCTTCGTGCAGGCGCATCCATGTATTGAAATCCAGGGTTTCCGGATGCTCAGTCATAAAAAGCATTTGAAAAAGCTTCGGTTCCGTCTGCGCAAACTGTATAAGCAGAATTCCCCGCTTTTTAAAGGATGGGACATAGTCGTCTGCCTCACGAAGCCAATCCAAAAACATCTTTTTGGCGGCTTCGGTCACCGCCTCTGCCAGAGCCTCCATGCTCGGAAAATAGGTAAAAACCGGTCTTGTGGAGGTACCGAGACGTGCGCCGACCTCCCGCGCCGTGATCGCTTCGAGACCCCTTTCCCGAGCGATTTCCAGCGCCGCATCGACAATTTCCTGCTTTTCAAATTTTGGCTTCGGTGGCATTGAATCACTTCCTGTAACATATGTTGCGCAACATCTGTTGCCTATTGTACACCTCTTTTCTCCATTTGTCAACAGATATTGCAAATTTTATCGCTCCTCACGAAAAATTGTGGGATTTGTGCTTTGCATCGGGGAACCCCCGGCGCGGGTTCCCCACGCCAAAACAGTCCACCGTAGTGTTTTGGCTCCCCTCCTGCGCTTTTCTGTTGTTTGGATTTCGCCGACTGCGGTCGGCGACCAAAGGCGCCGCCGGTGGAATCCGCAAGCCATTAAAAAGGCTTGACCGAAACTTTTAATCCCACAAAAATCCGTGATGAACCAAATAATAGCAGCCGGACAGCCGTTTTCAGGCCGCCCGGCTTTTTTTGTTTTTTGAGCTGTCTATGTGCGGCAGCGCTTTCATTCCTGTGCGGTGTTGGGGGTCAGCACAACGGTTTTGTAGGTCGGTTTGGTCTGCGTGACCGTGTATGCGCCGCCGTATTTTTTGACGATCTCCCGGATGATGGTGGTACCGTAGCCGTGGCCGTCCCTTTGCTTCACGGGCGTATCGGGAACGGAATTTTCTCCCTCGACACAAACCCTGTCCGGGTCGATGCACAGGGAGAAGCAGACGCTCTTTTCTTCGCTTTCCGCCGCAGCGTGCAGAGCGTTGTCCAGCAGATTGTGCAGCAGACGGCAAAGGTCATAGTCGCTGATCTTGACGGGGGCGTTTTCCTCCACGGACACTTGCAGAGAAACACCGTGTTCCTTGGCATACTGCTGTTTGATGTACACCGTGGTGTTGATGGTTTCGTTGGAGCAGAGCGTTGTGCCGCCGCCCTCAAAGACAGTGCTGCCGGCACTTTTCAAAATATCCTCCGCCTTTTCCGGCTTGCCGATCTCGATAAATCCGGCGGCGGTGGTCAGCAGGTTGGACATATCGTGACGAATTTTCCGCAAAGCGAGATGTTCCTCCCGAACCATCTGCATCTGCTCGTAGTTCATATTGGCTTTCAGAATCTGTTTCTGATTCTCCCGATCCCGTTCCTCCATTTTGTTCATGTAGTCCACTGCGAACAGCACGGCGATGTCGAGCAGGAAGCACAGCCCCAAGGCGACAAAAATCATGGTTTGCAGGATGGAAAGCTGTCGGGAAACCTGTGCGGAATCCAAATCGAACGACACAAGGAGCTGGACGGGTACATAGGCGATGGGCGTACAGAGGATGTGTGTCACGGGGAACAGGTACATCCACAGTGCTCGGCGGTTGTGCGCAGTGGCGGGAGATGTCTTTCTCTGGATCAGACGGATGACAAAAACAAAGAGGTAGGAAAACGCAAAAATAAAAATGCTGTCGGCGATCAAGTCGTACAGATACATTTCAAACTCTGCCAAGCGCATTGCGTTCTGTCCGGCAAACAGCTGAGAAAACACGGCGTAGGCGAAGGAGCCTGCCATTTTTGCGCCCTCTGCCAAAAAGCCGACAAACAGCTTATACAGCAGCTTGCCCCGGCACACCAAACAGATGGCGCTCAGGTAGCACAGGATGGTCAAAACGTAAAAAATCAGCTCATATTTTGCCGTTTGCTCGTTCAGCACAGTTACCCCAACGCCCGAGATCGCCATGTATCCGCCGACGATGGACAAAAAGGTGACAGCGGTGTTGTACTTATCCTTGAGCATGGCGTGCGCTATGTTGAAAACAATCAGTGCCCGGGCAAGATGCAGGATAAACGCCCAAGGAAAAAATTCGGTCATGTTTACGATGATCATGGGTTTCGTCTCCTTTACAATTTCAGCAGATAGTTGCGGTATATTTGGATGACTTCGCCGTATTTTTTGGGCGGAATCGGAATTTGTACCCCGGAGGACAGGGTGAAGCAGTGGGGAGAGAAGCTGCGGATGTGGTTCATGTTCACCATGAAGGATTTGTGACAGCGTAAAAAATTCGGCGGGAGCTTTTGCGAAAATTTTTTCAGCGTGCAGTAAATCATCATGCTTGCCCCGTCGGACAGATGCAGCATCAGGTTGTTGTTAAATGTTTCGATATACAGAAGATTTTGAAAATTGACGGCGTAGTTTTCACTCCCGATCCGAACAAGCTCTATGTTCGGGTCTTTTTTTGCGCTGAAGTTGATCGCTCGTTTAAGCGCACGCAAAAGCTGTTCGTCCGTCAGGCGGGATTTGATGAAGTAATAGCAGCAGTCAATTTCAGAGAGATTATAGGTTTCCACGGGGAAGGCCGTCATCAGGATGCAGGGAACGTTTTGCAGGTCGCTTTGCAGCTGCATCAGACGGTTCACGGCGTTTTCTTCCTGCAGCATCACATCCAAAAAGAGAATGTCTGTGGGATTTTCGCAGATATACTGTAATGCGGTGTCCAGATCCTTGACGCAGTGAATGGATGCCTGCATTTGCAGCTTGTCCTGCAGCACTTCCCGTATTTTATAGGACAGGATTTCCTGATAGGAAAGGTCATCGTCGCACAGCAGAATGCGCAGCAAAGCATTTTCCTCCTTTATCGACAGTTTCCGACAGAGGGATTATAGCATATCTCACAGCCGGCTGAATTCCAGATAAGAATTATTTAGGATATATACCACGCAAAATCAGTCCTTCACCATGAAAATATTGTAAAACACCGTATTTTTTTATAGACTTAGGAGTTGTAAAAAGTTAAGATTTGTTTAAAAAGGTAGACTTTTTTAAACATCTATGATATGATACAAAAAACATATATTATATGCGTTTCTTGGCATAATTTTTATATATAAAAAGTCTGCTTTTTGAAACATTTTTGAATAACGTGCGGTGATCCGCCGCACAGAAAGGAGGCGGCAGTATGGATAACCTTCCTTGGATCGGACCTTGTCCGGATTTTAATGAGCTGTTCCGGGATCCGAAAGTTCTGTTGACGATATGGCTGCAGGACACATTTTTGTACAGGATCCTATGCATGATTGTTGATCTTTTCCAAGGTCTGTAAAGAAAAAGGAGAGATGTCGAATGAAGACAAAAAGAGTATGCAAGCAAGTCACTGCGCTGTGTCTGGCGCTGGTGCTGTGTCTTGCGATGCTTCTGCCCGCCTGTGCAGAGGACGGAACACAGTCCGGTATGTGCGGAGAAAATCTGACATGGACGCTGGAGGACGGGACACTGACCATCTCCGGCACGGGGGCGATGAACCGTTACCATGAAAAATATGCGTTAAGAACGGATATAAACTTCTTGCCGGATGCGCCTTGGTATGCATATCGGGACAGTGTACGGCGATTGGTTTTGGATGCGGGCGTAACCTTGGTGTATGCCGGTACCTTTTATTTTCCCAACCTGACGGCTGTTTCTGTCAGCGCCGAAAACCCGCAGTACAGCCATGACGAGAACGGTGTTCTGTACAACAAGGACAAAACCGCACTGTACCTGTATCCGGGTGCTGCTGCGGCGTCATCGTATGCGATCCCGAATACCGTCACGCAGATACAGTACTTGGCATTTTCGGAATGCACACAGCTTCGGGAGATTCGGGTTCCCAGCAGTGTGACGACTGTCGATCAAGGAGCGTTCAAGAATTGCACAAGCTTACAGAGCGTCACGCTGGAAGAGGGCATACAGGAGATTGAGGATAGCGCATTTTGGGGATGCGTTCATTTGAAAGACATTTATCTGCCGCAGTCACTGTATGCCATTGGCGAATGGGCGTTTTACGACGCAGGTCTTGAGCGCATCACCATCCCGGACAATGTGCGGGACATGGGCAATTTCGCATTTTATTTGTGCAAAAATCTCAAGCAGGTCCAGCTGCCGACATCCTTGAGAGTGATTCCCTGTGAGGCTTTTGCCGGGTGCGAAGCGCTGCAGGAAGTGTCTATCCCCTCAGTGAGAATCGTGGAATGGGGGGCGTTTTTGAACTGCACACAGCTGCGGGAGATCGTGCTGCCCGAAACGGTCGAAGAGATCGGGGAGGAAGCCTTTGCGGGCTGTACGTCTTTGGAAAAGGTGACATTGCTTTCGACGGAGCTGGAATGGGTCGGCGAAGATATTTTATCGGATACGCCGTTCTATGCGGACGCATCCAACTGGGAGGACGGCGTGCTGTATCTCGGCTGCTGTTTGCTGCGCAGTGAGCGCCAGGGTTCCGAGAACTACACGGTCAAGGACGGAACACGGGTGATCGCATGCAAAGCGTTCCAAGGCAGTGCGTTGACCGGCGGCGTGATTCTGCCGGACAGTGTAGTCGCTGTCGGCGATTATGCGTTTGCCTACTCCACCATTCGCTTTGTCCACTTCCCGAAATCTTTCCAAACCATCGGGAGCTTTATCCTGTGGTCCGGCATTCGGGGGCGCAGCTATGCCTACATCTGCTGTGAAAGTGCAACAGGCACGGCGTATGCCTACGCAGCGGAAAATGACGTCCGTTTTTACAGCTGCTCGGGAAGTCATTCCGGCTTTATGCCCCTGTGGCGCAGCACATGGCTTTCGTGGAAGCTTTACACAATGACCCATCAGCGCATGGCGGCAAACGATGCCAAATCGGTGCTTGCTTCTTTGGGGCAGTGGCTCGATTGGAAAATCGGCAACGGCCGCCAGGTTTAAGACTGCACGTTCTTGAACGGTGTCACTTTCATAACAACAGGAGAGAAAAATATGAAGTACAAAAACGGTATTTCCAAGCGCATCCTTGCCTTTTGTATGGTATTTTTGCTGTGTCTCGGCGCACCGCCGACAACCATGGCTGCCGATGCACCGTGCGCCGTCTCCGGCGGGGGCGATGTGACGATTCAAACAGTCATATATCCTCCAATCGTACCCGAAGAAATGCAGCCGCTTGCCATACTGTTGCTTCCTCTTCTGGTTCTGATCTATGCCGTTCTGCAGGTGAAGTCAGGTATGCAGACGATTTTTGAGAGAATTTTCGGCAGAGGATAAAAAATGCGGCAGAGGGCTGGGAGGAAGCCCTCTGCCGCAGGAAAGAAGTTTTTTAAGGGGTGTTTCGTATCAAACGAAAAGGGGTATATACAGGGCTTCTTGCCCTGTGTATCGCTGCGCTATGTACGCTGTCGGTCTTTGCGGTGCAAAGCACGCAGACCTACAGCGAAAGTGCAGCGGCACAGGTGCAGACCGAGCCTGAAAATAACAGTGCATCCGCAAAGAAACCGGCAAGCTATGGCACGCTGATCGTGCTCACCTCGGTGGGCGTCCCGATTCTCGTTGCCCTTGCGGCGGCAGTCGGCACAAAAAAATCAACAAACGAGAAAAACAAATCCAAGGAGGAAACGAAATGAAAAAAACAATTTCTTGTTTACTGGCGATTCTGGTGATTCTCACGTCCCTGATGTTTTCTGCCAGTGCAGCAACGCCTATAGTGGGAGGAGATAATATTTCAAAAGCAACGGCTGTCAACTTTAATCAAACCTATTCTTCCACCATTTCGGCGAATAAAAGAACGGCGTTTTATAAAGTTACCCTGCCGAGAACGGGCAAACTCAGCTACCATTTTGATTCGGAAACAATTGAAGATTTTTATCTCCTATTATATAATTTTGAAGGTGAACGATACAGTTCAATTCTTTGTTCGTTAAGTCAAGTAACCGGTCATATAAATGAAACAGGTTCGTATGATCTCACAGCCGGCACTTTTTATTTATGCGTGGATGATTGTTATAAATCATACGGGGATTATTCATTTACGCTGTACTATGAAGACACAAACGAATCTTTTGCAGAAACGGAAACAAACCGAAACAACAATATCAGACAAGCATATCCGATTCAACTGGGTAAATCCTACAACGGAAGCATCGGCATCAATGACTCGTGTGACTTCTACAGTTTTACCGTCTCCTCCCCGTGTACATTGCCGTTTACACTAACGTCCGGAAATACTAAATTTTATGTATATCTTTACAATAAAAATGGCGATGAACTTACATATGAATATGTGTATGCAAAGAGCGAACTCGGAGAAATAGACTATAGTGATACCTTCAGCTTTTCCGAGCCGGGAACATATTATTTGGCAATGAAAGAATGCAGTGGTTATCATCCGGGAAAGTACACTTTCACATTAGGAAATCTGCCGAGCACCTCCTATACGATTCGCTTCAATGCGAACGGCGGGTCGGTTTCCCCGTCCAGCAGAACCGTGAGCGCCGGCACTTCCGTTACACTGCCCACGGCGACCCGCACAGGGTACACCCTCCTCGGCTGGTCAACAAGCGCCGGTGCGTCTTCTGCGACATGGAAGGCGGGCAGCAGCTACACGGTGAACAAAGATGTGACGTTGTATGCCATTTGGCAAAAGGATGATGCCCCGGCTCCCTCGACGAAGTATACCGTTCTGTTCGACGGGAACGGCGGACAGGCAAACGCAAGCTCTGCCACGTTCGATGCAGGTACTTCCATTAAACTGCCCGGTGCATCCCGCAGGGGATATATCATGCTCGGCTGGTCGGAAAACAGCGATGCTTCGTCCGCAGACTATGCGGTCGGTGAATCCTACATCATCACAAAAGATGTCACGCTGTATGCCGTTTGGACCGTCAATCCGTCTGTCTGGCAGAAAATTGTGAATTTCTTTGCTTCTGCCGTAGAATCTCTTTTGTTCATTATCAATTTCTTGTTTGAACTTATTTTATAAAAGCCCCGTGTTGGACAAGAACCAAAAGGGTCTCTCGTAAACCATAGAAAGCAAGCGCACAGGTGTCTCCGATGAGGCATTCTGTGCGCTCTTTTTGCGGAAATCTCTTGACTTTATTGTGGCACTATGATACTATTTTATCACACATTATGTTTGGAGGACTGAAAAATGAAAAGATTTCTTGCACTGGCACTCGTTCTCGTGATGAGCCTCGGTCTGTTTGCCGGCTGCGGCTCCGAAAAACAGCCCGCCGCCGATGACGCACAGGCCGCTTCCGACCTTGCCTATGTGCAGGGCAAGGGCAAGCTGATCGTTGGCATCACCGACTACGCCCCCATGGATTACAAGGATGAAAACGACGAATGGACCGGCTTTGACGCCGAGTTTGCCCGTCTCTTTGCCGAGAAGATCGGCGTGGAAGCCGAATTCATCGAGATCGACTGGGACAGCAAGCTCATGGAGCTGGATGCGAAATCCATCGACTGCGTTTGGAACGGCATGACCATCACGCCCGAAATCGAGCTTGGCGCCGCTGTCGGCAACGCTTACGTCAAGAATGCACAGGTCGTCGTCATGGCGAAGGATAAGCTCGCTTCCTACGCCGATATCACTGCTGCGAAAGATCTCACGTTCGCCGTGGAAGCCGGTTCCGCCGGTGAAACCGCCGCTAACGAAAACGGTCTGAAGTCTGTTGCCGTTGGCACACAGACCGCCGCTTTGATGGAAGTGCAGTCCGGCGCCGCCGATGCCTGCATCATCGACATCACCATGGCCAACGCCATGACCGGCGAAGGCACCAGCTATGCCGATTTCGGCTACAGCATTGAGCTGTCCACCGAGGAGTACGGCGTCGCATTCCGCAAGGGTTCGGACATGGTGGACAAGTTCAACACCGTTATGGAAGAACTGAAAGCCGACGGCACTTTGCAGAACCTTGCCGAAAAGTACGAGCTGACGCTCGCATAAGTCTCCATACCGCTATTCGGGCAGAGGTGCTGTTCGCCTCTGCCTGCTTTTTTCGATTTTTGTGAAAGGTACGATTGTTTATGTTTTGGGAAGTAACGCAAAGTCTGCTTGCGGGCTTTTGGGAAACGCTCAAGATTTTCCTGATTACCTTGGCGGGCGCTCTTCCGCTGGGACTGCTGATCAGCTTCGGCTCCATGAGCAAGTTCCGCCCGCTGAAGTGGCTCGTGCGCACCTTTATTTGGATCATCCGCGGCACACCGCTGATGCTCCAGCTCATCGTTGTGTATTACGGCCCCGGTCTTATCGGCAACTGGGCAGCCAAAATTCCCGACCCCAATTTCCTCATCGCCTGGATGGCACAGTGGTCGGTCTATGACCGTTTCCTTGCGGTGATTATCGCCTTCATCATCAACTACGCCTGCTACTTCTCGGAGATCTACCGCAGCGGCATCGAGTCCATCCCCCGCGGACAGTACGAAGCCGGGCAGGTGCTGGGCATGACCAAGTCGCAGGTGTTCTTCAAGGTCGTCCTCATGCAGGTCGTCAAGCGCATTATCCCGCCCATGAGCAACGAAATCATCACGCTCGTGAAGGACACTTCCCTTGCCCGCATTATCGCCGTGTATGAGATCATCTGGAACGCCCAGGCCTTCGCCAAGTCCGACGGTCTGATCTGGCCGCTGTTCTACACCGCCGCATTCTATCTGCTGTTCAACGGCTTGCTGACTGTCCTGTTCGGCAAGATCGAAAAAAAGCTGGACTATTATCACGCCTGAGAGGAGGTTCCGTTATGGTCGCATTGGAAGTGAAAGACTTACACAAAAGCTTCGGCAAAAACCACGTGCTCAAGGGCGTGGATTTCACCCTCGATGAAGGGCAGGTGCTCGCCGTCATCGGTTCCTCCGGCAGCGGCAAAACGACGCTCCTGCGCTGTATCAACTTTTTGGAAACTGCCGACCGGGGGCAGGTTATCGTCAACGGCGAAACCGTCTTTGACGCACAGTCCACCAAAAAAGAAGGCGCAAAAGAAAAACGAGAAAAGCAGAAGAAGATCGGTCTGGTATTCCAGTCCTTTAACCTTTTTCCGCAGTACACGGTTCTGGAAAACGTAACCCTTGCGCCGAAGCTGCACGCCAAGGAGCGTCCCGATTACCGCCAGAACAAAAAACAGATCCTCAACGAAATCGACGCCATGGCGCTGGACATTTTGGCGGAGGTCGGTCTGTCCGACAAAACCGAAGCGTACCCCTGCGAGCTTTCCGGCGGACAGCAGCAGCGTGTGAGCATCGCCCGGGCGCTCGCCTTGCAGCCGTCGATTCTGTTCTTCGACGAGCCCACCAGCGCACTGGATCCGGAATTGACGGGTGAAATTCTGCGGGTCATCAAGGGGCTTGCCACAAAAAAACGCACGATGGTCATCGTCACGCACGAGATGAAGTTTGCCCACGATGTGGCGGACAAGATCCTCTTCATGGACAAGGGCGTTATCGCCGAAGCGGGCACCCCGGACGAGCTGTTTGGCGAAAACGCTTCGGAGCGTCTGCGCGCCTTTATCGGACAATTTGACAGATAAACCAACGGGGCAGTCCCATTTGGCGAAGCGCTAAATGCGGCTGTCCCTTTTTACAAGGAGATACCATAGAATGTATAAGGAAAAGAACGCCGACCGTTTCACGGGATTCGCCGACATCTACGAAAGCGCCCGTCCCCGGGTGCCGCAATACCCGGTGGACGTCCTGTGCCGCTATTTGGGCAGAACGCCTGAAACCGTCGTGGATCTCGGGTGCGGCACGGGACTGTCCGCCACGGTTTGGCAGGGCGTCTGCGACACCGTCATCGGCATAGAGCCCAGTGCGGAGATGCTCGCCGTGGCACAAAAGAAAAGCAGCGCAAAGCTTCGCTTTCTCCAAGCGTTCTCCGACGACACGAAGCTTCCCGACGCCTGCGCAGACATCGTGGTGTGTTCCCAATCCTTCCACTGGATGGAGCCGAAAGCCACCCTCGCTGAAGTGGATCGGATTTTGAAACCCGGCGGCGTCTTTGCCACCGTGGACTGCGACTGGCCGCCGGTGACGAAATGGGAGGCGGAAAGGGCGTATATGCAGCTGCATGACTACGTCAGCACTCTGGAAATGCAGCTGCCCGACGCAGCCGATACGTTTATCCGCTACCCCAAGGAAAAGCACCTGCAAAACATACGGGAAAGCGGTCGTTTCCGCTATGTGCGGGAGCTGACCTTTTGCAATGCGGAAACGTGTACCGCCGAGCGATTCCGAGCCATCCTGCGCAGTCAGGGCAGTTTGCAGACCCTGTTGAAGCTGCACCCCGAACGCATCCGGGAGCCGCTTCGGCAGTTCGACGAAACCGTGGAACGCATTTTCCGAGACGAAACCTTTTCCATCGAATTCTGCTACCGTATGCGCATCGGAATCAAATAAAGGAGGGTGCATATGTCCCCAAAAACCGTTGTCATCACCGGCGGCAGTTCCGGCATCGGCAGAGCCGCCGCAGAAATGTTTGCCCGCCGGGGCGACACTGTCTATGACCTGAGCCGCCACGATGCCGGTACGCCGGGCGTTCTCCACATGGACGCCGACGTCACCCGCCCGGAAACGCTGTGTGCCGCCATGGAAACGATCGCCGCCGTACAGGGGCGCATCGACGTCCTCATCTGCTGTGCCGGAATGGGTGTGTCGGGAGCGGCGGAATGCATTGCCGAACCCGATCTGCATCGTCAGTTTGACGTCAATCTCTACGGCACCATCCACGCCGTTCGTGCCGTTCTGCCCCATATGCGCACGCAAAAGAGCGGCTCTATCCTCTGCGTCAGCTCTGTGGCGGCGGTGTATGCCATCCCCTTTCAGGCGTTCTATTCCGCCTCGAAGGCCGCCGTCAATGCCTTTGCCGACGCTCTGCGCACCGAGGTGCAGCCCTTCGGTATCCGTGTCTGCGCCGTCATGCCCGGCGACATTGCCACCGGTTTCACCGCCGCACGGTGCAAAACCACGGCGGGCAGCGACATCTACCCCTGCGCCGATGCCGCCGTCGCCAAAATGGAGCAGGACGAGAAAAACGGTATGTCCCCCGAAAGGGTCGCCGCACAGCTTATCCGTCTTGCCGACAAGAAATTCCTCGCCCCGCTGTACACCGTGGGCGGCAGCTATCGGTTTCTTGTTTTTCTGCGGCGGCTGTTTCCGGGCGCTCTCGCATCAAAAATTGTCGGTCAAATGTACCGCTGACAGGAGGAATCTTTGGTGGATTCAAAAACACTGCTGGAAATGCTTCATGTTGCCGAGCGTCTCAAGGACACGCCCCGCCACTGCGTGACGTCCCGGGGTAGACGGGAGAGTGTGGCGGAACACAGCTGGCGGCTGGCGTTGCTCGCTTTTTGGGTCAGGGATGCATTCCCCGATCTCGACATGGACAAAGTCATCGCCATGTGTCTGATCCACGATCTGGGCGAAGCGTTCACGGGGGACATCCCCGTGTTTGACAAAACCGATGCGGACAGCGCACGGGAGGACGCTCTGCTCGGGCAATGGGTCGAGTCCCTCCCCTGCCCCGTTCGGGAGCGGATGCAATCGCTGTACGCCGAGATGGACGCCCTCGAGACCGGGGAAGCGAAGCTGTACAAAGCCCTCGACGGCTTGGAAGCGCTCATCCAGCACAATGAAGCGCCCCTGTCCTCGTGGGCGGAAAACGAATACGACCTGCAAATGACCTACGCCGATGACCGGGTCGGTTTTTCCGCATTTCTGACAGCGCTGCGTGAACAGGTGCGTGCAGACAGTCTGCGCAAAATTCAGAAAGAGAAAGATCCCGACTGTCCCAAGGATTTTTGAAAAAATTGTTGACAAACCGCAAAAGATGTGCTATGATAACAAAAAATTTGTTAAAGGCTGTGACGAAGACGGTCGGGCAAAGCAATGCACAGAGAGTCGGTGGTTGGTGTAAACCGAAGATTGCGAACCCATGGACACATCACTTCCGAGCCGGAAGTCCGATAGCTCCCCCGAGCAGGTAGGCGCTTCCCGTGATTGCTGCGTAAAGGCATAGGAGTTATTGGACTCTGAGGCGGCGTTCCTTGCGAATGCAAATTGAGTGGTACCGCGGATGTCAGAAGCATTCGTCTCAATGGCTGAGACGGATGCTTTTTTTATTTTTTGAAGGAGGATTATCATGACAACAGTGAATTCGGAAAAACTGCTGGAGGTTGCCGTTCGTATTCGGGAGATGCGGGAGATCAAGAACATTACCGAAGCCGAAATGGCAGAAAGAACAGAAGTCACTCTGGAACAGTATCTGGCTTACGAAGCCGGTCAGCTGGACTTTCCCTTTACCTTTATCCACAAGTGCTCCCTTGTTTTGGGCGTCGGCATGACCGACCTTTTGGAGGGACAGAGCGCACACCTGTCCTCCTACACCGTCACCCGCAAGGGCGAGGGGCACAACACCGCCAAGGAAAACGGCATCGAGATCCAAAACTTAGCACCCCTGTTCCGCAAAAAGATCGCCGAGCCCTACTATGTGCGCTACGAATACGACCCCGCTTTGCAGGACAAGCCCATTCACTGCACCTCCCACTCCGGGCAGGAATTTGACTTCATCGTCTCCGGACGCCTGAAGGTTCAGGTGGGCGACCATGTGGAGTACCTGTCTGAGGGCGACAGCATCTACTACAACAGCTCCACGCCCCACGGCATGATCGCCGTGGACGGACGGGACTGCCTGTTCATCGCCGTGGTCATGCCCGGCGAAAAGGAGAGCGAGCCCGTTGTGCGTGAAGCCATGTTCCACAATCCCGACGCCGACCGCAAGCTGATCTACAACAACTTCGTGGACACCGTGGAGGACGAAAACGGTGTGCTGCAAAAGATCGAATTCAAAAACGAGGACAAGTTCAACTTCGCCTTCGACATCGTGGACGGCATCGCCGCCCGCACGCCCGAAAAGCTTGCCATGCTGCACATTTCCCGGGACAAAACGGAGCGCCGCTTCACCTTCGGCGACATGAAGCGTGCCTCCAACCAGTGCGCCAACTACTTCAAGTCCCTCGGTATCAAAAAGGGCGACAAGGTCATGGTCGTCCTCAAGCGCCACTATCAGTTCTGGTTCTCCATCCTCGGTCTGCACAAATTGGGCGCCATTGCCATCCCCGCCTCCAACCAGCTGCAGTCGCACGACTTCGAGTACCGCTTCAACTCCGCCGAGGTCAAGGCGATCCTCTGTACCGCCGATGGCGACACCGCCCATCAGGTGGACATCGCCCAGCAGACCTCTCCCTCCCTCGAACACAAAATCATCGTCGGCGCCGACCGGGAAGGCTGGCACAACTTCGACGAGGAATACAAGCTCTACAGCACCCATTTCTACCGCTCTGCCGACACGCCCTGCGGCGACGATGAACAGCTCATGTTCTTCACCTCCGGCACCACAGGCTATCCCAAGAT
>JAQXLO010000009.1 GCA_029012165.1 Oscillospiraceae bacterium
TGTTAGAATTTCGCCGACTGCGGGCGGCGACCACAGGCGCCGCCTTTGGAATCCGCAAGCCTTTAACAAGCTCCCGCGAAACTTTTAATCCCACAAAAAACCGTGATGAACCAAAATTTTTTTGGAGAGTTATAAAACGAAACTATCCAAAAAATCGCATTCTGAACTGCTCGATTCTTTTCTGCATCTGCCTGCTTGTGCATACGGTGGAGGTCCTTTTTATCCGCACGGATGAAACCGTTTTTGCCGAGTGTTTTATCAACAAAGTTTTCGGCATTCTTCTGCTTTTCTTTGTCCTGCATTTCCTCGGAAAAAAGTGGCGGGATATCGGCTTTGTCCGGGAAAAATTTCTTCGAGACTGCCTGAAAGGTTTCGCCCTGTGCGCCGTGTTTTATACCGTCGGTTTCCTTGCCGAGTTTCTCCTTTTGAAATCGCAGGGCAATGTGGCGCATTTGGAGTTTTTCGTCTCCGGCTTTTCTCTGACGGGAAATGTGGTCAAGCAAACCGGCGTCCCGTTTTTGCTGCTGTGCATCTTCTTCAACATCATCAATGTGTGGATGGAGGAAGGATTGTTTCGTGGATTTTTTGTTACCTATCTTCGGGGAGCAGTATGCAAGAAAAGTTTCCCTCTTTTTTGCCGCACTGCTCTTTGGACTTTGGCACCTTGTCACTCCATTTCGCAGTCTTTTGGACGGCGAAATGACCTCGTTCGTTGCTGTTTTGATTTTTATGAAATGCAGAAAAAAAGAACAGTAAAGCTTGCGCAAATTGATTTTGTATTTTTATTGTCCAAGAGGCTTTTACTATGGAATATTTTGCAAAACACTATGATGTGGCGGTCATCGGCGCCGGTCATGCCGGGATTGAAGCGGCGCTGGCTTCGGCGAGGCTGGGCTGTGCAACCGCTGTTTTCACCATCAATCTCGACTGGGTGGGCAATATGGCGTGCAATCCCTCCATCGGCGGCACGTCCAAGGGGCACCTTGTGCGTGAGATCGACGCCCTCGGCGGCGAAATGGGCAAGGCGGCAGACCGCAACACCCTGCAAAGCCGTATGCTCAATCTCGGCAAAGGTCCGGCTGTCCACTCTCTGCGCACCCAAATCGACCGCCGTGCCTACAGCGGCGACATGAAGCACGTGCTGGAAATGCAGGAAAATCTGGAACTGCGGCAGGCGGAGATCGTGGATATCCGCCAAAAGGACGACATTTGGGAGCTGCGCACCGCCTTGGAGGCGGTCTATACGGCGCAGTGCGTCATCCTCGCCACGGGAACTTTCCTCGGCGGCAGGGTGTATATCGGGGACGTCACCTATGAAAGCGGTCCGGACGGGATGTTCCCCGCCAAGCGTTTGGCGCAGTCCCTGAAGGCGCTCGGCGTCCAAACCCGCCGTTTCAAGACGGGAACCCCCTCCCGTGTCCTGCGCAGAAGCGTTGATTTTTCTGAATTAGAAATTCAGAACGGGGATGAAACCATTGTTCCCTTTTCCTTTGATAACCACAAATATATAGAGAACAAGATACCTTGCTACATTACTTATACAAGTGCTGAGACAAAAAGGATCATTTTGGACAACCTGCACCGCTCTCCCCTGTACAGCGGCAAAATTGACGGCGTAGGTCCCCGCTACTGTCCCAGCATCGAGGACAAAATCGTTCGTTTTGCCGACAAGGAACGCCATCAGGTCTTTATCGAGCCATGCGGCGAAAACACGGAGGAGCTGTATTTGCAGGGGCTTTCCTCCTCTTTGCCGGAGGATGTGCAGTTGCAATTTCTCCACAGCATCCCCGGTCTGGAGCACTGTCAGGTCATGCGCACTGCCTACGCCATCGAATACGACTGTGTGGATGCGCTGACACTGCGCCCCACCTTGGAATTTCACGATTTTCCGGGGCTGTTCGGCGCCGGACAGTTCAACGGCTCCAGCGGCTATGAGGAGGCCGCCGCACAAGGTCTTGTAGCCGGTATCAATGCCGCCAACAAGATATTGGGTAGGGAACCCTTTGTCCTTGACCGTGCAAGCTCCTATATCGGCACGCTTATTGACGATCTGGTGACCAAGGGCTGTTCCGACCCCTACCGCATGATGACCTCCCGTTCGGAGTACCGCCTGATTCTGCGGCAGGACAACGCCGATCGCCGGCTGACCCAAATGGGCTACGAAGTCGGATTGATCTCCGAGGAACGGTACCAAAAATACTTGCGCAAGCTAAAATGGATTGAAGCGGAAACGGAACGTGCCCAATCGGTCGTTCTCCCGCCCAGCGAAGCGCTGAACGACGTACTTGTTTCACGTGGAACATCGCCGCTGACCACTGGCGCCCGCCTTGCCGACCTGCTGCGCCGTCCCCAGCTGGGCTATGCCGCACTAACGCCCTTTGATCCGACCCGACCCGATCTGCCCGCAGAGGTGCTGGAGCAGGTGGAGATCGACATCAAGTACGAGGGCTACATCCGCCGCCAGCAGGCACAGGTGGCGGAAATGCGCCGCTTGGAGTGTCGGAAACTGCCGCAAGATATCGAATACAAGGATATTACGGGACTGCGGCTGGAAGCCATCGAAAAGCTGAGCAAGGTTCGACCCGAAAATGTGGGACAGGCCTCCCGCATTTCCGGCGTCAGTCCTGCGGATATTACCGTTTTGCTGATTTATATGGAGAAGAATAAACTATGATCGACAAAGAAGATTTACGCAAGGGCGCAGAAAGCTTTGGTCTGGCGCTGGATGAAACAGCGCTGGATCGCTTTGACCGCTACGCTGAAGCCTTGGCAGAAACCAACAAACATCTGAATCTCACCGCCATCACCGACCCCGAGGGCATTGTCACCAAGCATTTTCTGGACAGCTTGTCTGTGCTGTCCGTATACAGCCCGAAACACAGCGCCCGCTGTATCGACATAGGCACCGGTGCAGGATTTCCCGGCTCCACCCTGCTGATTGCCCGACCAGACCTGCAAATGACCCTTTTGGACGGCACACAGAAAAAACTGCATTTTGTGGATGAAACACTGCAATCCATGGGACTGTATGCGAAAATTCTGCACAGCCGTGCGGAGGAAGCCGGTCAAAGATCGGAATACAGGGAACAGTTTGATCTTGCCACCGCCAGAGCCGTTGCCAATCTGCGGGAATTAAGTGAATACTGTCTCCCCTTTGTCAAGGTGGGCGGCACATTCATCGCCATGAAATCGCAGAAAACTGAGGAAGAGATTGCCGAAGCTGCCAACGCTATCCATCTGCTGGGCGGCAGAATCGACACCATACACACCTTCTCCCTGCGTGACGCCGGAGAAAGAACGCTGATTCTTATCAAAAAAGTATCGCAAACTCCGCCAAAGTATCCGAGACCTTCGGCAAAGATAGCCAAGCAGCCCCTGAAATAACGCTTTAAAACCGTTCATCCTGTCGAATCGGGACGAACGGTTTTTCTTGCATTTCCGCTTGTGCCGTGCTATGCTTGTCTTGTCGGAACGGACAAACAGCAGACAGCCACAGAAAGAGGTCAAAGCCATGTTGTCGAAGCAGAAAAGCGGCGGTCAGATCTTACTGATCCCCCACGAGGACATCCAGCCCAACCGCAACCAGCCGAGAAAACGGTTTGACTGCGACGAGTTGGAGGGACTTGCGGAAAGCATTCGGCAGAACGGCATCATTCAGCCGCTGATCGTGCGCAGTCTGCCAAACGGACAGTACGAGCTGATCGCCGGTGAACGCCGCTTGCGTGCCGCACGCATCGTTGGCATCGCCCGCATTCCCTGTGTGGTCATGCACATCTCGGACGAAAAATCTGCGGTACTCGCCCTTTTGGAAAACGTCCAGCGGCAAAATCTCGGCTTTTTCGAGGAATCGGAGGCGTTGATCCATATTATGCGCCTGTATTCCGTGTCGCAGGAGGAGCTGGCGGCGAAGCTGGGCAAAGCGCCCTCCACCATCTCCAACAAGCTTCGCCTGCTGAAACTGCCCGAGGATGTGCGACTGGAGATCACCAAAGCGGGTCTGACCGAACGCCACGCACGTGCCCTGCTGAAACTGGACAATCAGGCGCAAATGCGCCGTGCCCTCTCCATCATCGTGGAACGCCGGCTCAATGTGGCGGAGACGGATAAGCTGATCGACCAGATGCTGCAAAACGGCATCAAACCACGAAAAGCACCTTTAAAGCTGTTCAAGGACGTCCGACTGTTTGTCAACACCCTCAACCATGCGGTGGACACCATGCGCCGTGCCGGAATCGAGGCGGACTCGGTCAAAAGCGAGACGGAGGAATACATCGAGTACGTCGTGCGCATTCCGAAATCCGGCGGATATGTCATCCGCGCAAAGAAACCCGGCGTGGAACACGCAGAGGTTTCCTGACCCAACCCACTCCATCCCAACCATATCTTTCTCTTTCACACCCCACATCCAGCGAAAGGGCAGGCCGAAAGGTCTGCTCTTTTGCTGTTTCACGTGAAACATAGATTCATCGTTGCATTCCGCAGGACAGTATGCTATAATGGCATGGTTAGGAGTGAACCATGTATGGGTAAAATTATCGCAATCGTCAATCAAAAGGGCGGCGTCGGCAAAACGACCTCCGCCGTCAATTTGGCAGCAGCCGTCGGTGCGGCGGGATATAAGGTACTTTTGGTAGACATCGACCCTCAGGGCAACGCCACCAGCGGGTTCGGCATCAACAAGCGCACACTGCAAAAATCCGCCTATGACTGCATAATCGGCGGCACACCGGCTTCGGAAGTCATTTTGCAAAGCGACTACGAGAATGTTTGGATCATGCCGTCGAGCATGAATTTGGCAGGTGCGGAACTGGAACTGATCGACGTGCCCCACCGGGAATCGAAGTTAAAAACCATTCTTGCCCCGGCAAAGGACATCTATGACTTTATTTTTATGGATTGTCCCCCGTCTCTGGGTCTGATCACGCTGAACGCCCTGTGTGCGGCGGACACATTTTTGGTGCCGATCCAGTGTGAATTCTATGCACTGGAGGGGCTTTCCCAGCTGATGTCCACCGTCCGACAGGTCAAACGGCTGTACAACACCTTGCTGGACATTGAGGGCGTACTCCTCACTATGTATGACGGCAGATTGAATCTAACACAACAGGTTGTGGAGGAAGTCAAAAAATTCTTCCCCAAAAAGGTTTATGCCACGGCAATTCCCCGCACGGTGCGCCTGTCCGAAGCGCCCAGCTTCGGTCAGCCCGTGCTGTACTACGACCGCACATCCAAGGGCACGACTGCCTACAACGAGCTTGCGGCAGAGTTTTTGACAGCAAACGGAAAGAAGGTACAGTAAATGGCAGCAAAAAAGGGTGGTCTGGGCAAGGGTCTGGACACATTGTTCATGGATAATTCTGTAGAAGAAATTAGCAGTACCAGCGCAGTGAAACTGAAGATCATGGACATCGAACCGAATCGGGAACAGCCCCGCAAGGATTTTGATGATGCGGCGCTGGGAGAGCTGGCGGACAGCATTGCAAAATACGGCGTTTTACAGCCCCTGCTTGTGCGTCCCCTCAACGGCGGCGGCTATCAGCTGATTGCCGGCGAACGGCGTTGGCGAGCCTCCCGTCTGGCAGGCTTAACGGAAGTCCCCGTGGTGGTTCGGGAAATGACGGACGAAGAAGCGGCAGCGCTGGCACTAATTGAAAATCTACAGCGTGAGGATCTCAACCCGCTTGAAGAGGCGTTTGGTTTCCGCAAACTGATGGACGACTTTGGTCTGACCCAGGAGGAAGCCGCCGAAAAGGTGGGCAAATCCCGTCCCGCAGTCGCCAATGCACTGCGGCTTTTGAAGCTTCCTGAGGCAATTCTGGATTTGGTGCGCAGCGGTGAGCTTTCCGCCGGTCACGCCCGTGCCCTGCTGTCCTTCCCCACACAGGAACAGATGCTGGAAACCGCCCAACTGATCATGGATAAAGGTCTGTCGGTGCGGGAAACGGAAAGGCTTGCGAAAAAGGCGGCAAAGCCGAAAAAAGAAAAGGAAACACCTGCCCGCCGTGCATCCTATTACGATCAGGTGGAACTGGCGCTGACCGAAGCGCTGTGCCGTAAAATCCGCATCCAAAACGGCAAAAATGAAACGGGTACCATCGAGATCGCTTTCAACAGCAAAGAGGATCTGGAACGGATCGCCAATGCACTGCATGGACTGGAAGAATAAACTGCTGTCCTTTGGGGCAACGCTGACTGTTTTCTGCCTGCTTTTGTGCGGATGCGGCGGCGAGGAAAAACAGACGATACAGTTTTTTGCCATGGACACCGTCATGCAGATGACTGCCTACGGAGACAACGCACAGGACGGTTTGGCGCAGGCAAGAGATACCGTCGAAACGCTTGCCGTCATGCTGGATGCGCAAAAAAAAGACAGTGCACTCTCCCGGCTGCACAGCGGTGACACAGTTTCGACTTTCATTCAGTACCCACTGAATATGGCAAAACACATCAGCCGCCTCACAGACGGCGCTCTGGACATTTCGCTGTATAATTTAACGGATGCATGGGGCTTTTACACCAAGGCATATAGAGTGCCGGAACCCGTTGAAATACAACAACTTTTGGACAAAAAAGGCCAGTGGGATATCGATGGAAATGTCTACACCTGCACAGAGGGAACAAAGCTGGATCTCGGCAGTTTGGCAAAAGGTTACGCCGCCGCAAAAGCGGTGGAAACGCTCCGAAACTGCGGTGTGCACTCGGCAATTTTTTCCCTCGGCGGAAATGTGCAGACCCTCGGTCAGAAGCCGGACGGCTCCGACTGGACAGTCGCCGTAACCGATCCGCTCTCGCCGCAGGACACGGTGGGAAACCTGCACGTTGGGGAATGTGCGGTGGTCACTTCCGGCAGTTATCAGCGCAATTTTACCCGGGACGGCAAAACGTATCACCACATTCTCGACCCGAAAACAGGCTGTCCCGCAGACAGCGGACTGCTGTCCGTCACGGTTCTCTGTGAGGACGGGACGGCGGCAGACGGGTTATCCACCGCCCTGTTTGTCCTCGGTGCAGAACAGACGGCGGCGCTGTACAAAACGACGGACATTCCCTTTGAAGCGCTTTTGATTACCGAAGAAAAAGAAATATGGATGACCGAAGGGCTTTCCGCCCTTTTTGAACAGACCAATGAAACCTATGCACCTGCAAAAATCCTCCCATAAATTTTGGGCGATCCTGTTTTCCATGCTTGCCCTGCTGTGCGTCGGCGTGATTGCGCTCATGCACCTCCTGCCGGGCGGGCATACTGCTGTGATCTATAAGGACGGCGAAGAGATCGAGCGCATCTCTTTGGATGCCGTCACCCAAAGCTACACGATTTCTCTGGACGGCAACATCATTCTTGTGGAACCCGGACGCATCCGAATGCAGGCGGCGAACTGTCCCGACAAGCTGTGCGTGCATCAGGGTGTCCTGACAGCGCAGGGACGCATCGTCTGTCTGCCGAATCGGGTCATTATCGAAATGGTGCGGGAAAAGGATGCGCCGGACGCAAAGGTGGGATGAGATGAAGGGTACAAAACGACTGACCGTGAATGCGCTTTTGACGGCAACGGCACTGCTGTTGTTCCTTGTGGAGATGCAGATTCCGCCCCTGACCACCATCCCCGGCATCAAGATCGGGCTTGCCAATGTGGTGACCCTGTTCTCCCTCGCCTACTGCGGCAAAAAGGATGCGGCGTGGATTCTCTTTGCCCGCATTCTTTTAGGCAGCATTTTTTCCGGGAGCGTCTCCGCCTTTTTATACAGCATCTGCGGCGGCGTTTTGTGCTACGCCGTGATGTGCGTTGCTCTGCGTTTTCTCAAAAAACCGCTGTGGCCTGTCAGCGTGTTCGGCGCCGTTGCCCACAACGTCGGGCAGCTTGCGGCGGCGAGCGTACTGATGCAAACCGTTTCGGTTTTTTTGTATCTCCCCTATCTCCTGCTCGCCGCCATTCTGAGCGGCACATTTACGGGAATCTGCGCTTCGCTGATTTTGAAGCGACTTCATAAAGGAAAGGATTGCGCTGTGTGAAAAATGCTGTACGAACTATCGTTTCGCTTTTGCTAATTTTTGCGCTGTGTGCCATCGTTCTCGACCCGTCCGCCGTGCGCAACGCCATAGACAGTGCGGAAACGACACGGCAAACGAGAGCCAATTTGCTGTGGAAAACAGAGGCCAAACAGAACGGTGAAGCACTGCAAATTTTTGAGGACACGCTGTACTATGCGCAGTCGCAAGAGCAGGACATCGTTTTTTGGGCGGACAATATCGGCTATGTGCGCAATGAAATCCTCGTCACATTTGAGGACGGCACGTCCGTGGCGGAAAAGCAAAAAGTATTTGACGCACTCGATGCTTCGGTCATCGGCTGTGCCGACGTCGTCAACCAGTATCAGCTGCGCATTGCGCCGCAGAACTTTGCAAACCTGCAAAATTTATGTGCGGCGGTTCAGCGTGAAAAGCACGTCGTGTTTGCCAACTGCAACATGGTTTTGCCGTACACGGAGGATTACGTTTACGATGACCCTTGGACGAACCCGGCCACCGGCACGCCGGAGATCGTCGGTTGGGAGGACGAGGATCTGTACGACGGGAACTGGTGGCTCACGGCAACGCAAACGCCGGCGGCATGGGACTACCGGGCGTATTGCAAACCGATTCAGGTCGGCATCATCGACAGCGGATTTGAAACCGACCACGAGGAATTGCAGGGCAAGATCACATTCCCTGCAAAAAAGTATGAGAATTCAAATCAACCTGCCTCGCACGGCACGCACGTTGCGGGGATCATCTCCGCCGTTGGCGGCAATCAAAAGGGCATCGCCGGAATTTGTCAGAATGCAGATCTGCTTTGCGTGGACTGGAGGCCGGAGGACGGACAGTATTGGTCAACGCAAATGCGCATTTACACGGGCATTATCGCCCTTGTCAAAGCGGGCGCCAAGGTAATCAACATGTCCTTCGGCAGTTCAAGCGGGTACAAAAAAAGCACGGACTTTTTCTGGCGCATGGGGATGAATTTAGACGGCATGGTCTACTCCTATTTGATCGCCTCACTTCTGCGCAAAGGATATGATTTTCTCGTCGTGCAGTCCGCAGGCAACGGGAACAAACTCGGCATTCCGTGCGACACATTTCTCAACGGTTCATTCTGCTCCATCACCGAAAAAAATTGCTTCACGGGACTGACGGGCATCTCGAAACAGGAGGTCTTTGACCATATTCTCATTGTCGGCAGTACAACGTATGCCCATGAAGACACCGACTTTTATATGTCGTCCTTTTCCAACTACGGCGAAAATGTTTCGATATTCGCACCGGGAAGCTGGGTGTTCAGTACGGACTTGACGGAATTGGGCGGCTATTCCTACAAATCCGGTACATCCATGGCGGCGCCTGTGGTCACGGCGATCACGGCGATGACGTGGTCGGTTAATCCTAATCTCTGCGCCGCAGAAGTCAAAAAGATTGTGTGCGACCCGAATAATACGATTTACAACTGCGTCAATTATTATAATCTTCCCGATGAAAACCATGCCGGCATTGACATCCCCGACTGTCCAATGATCAACGCAAAGCTTTGCGTTGAAGCGGCGATCCGCACACTGCCCGAATCGGAACAGCCGACAACGGAAAAAGGAACGGGAACGACTGTACAGGCGAACGCAGAGCATAAGCCGCAGTTGGGCAAATCGAATCAGCAAATTGTGGAGAAATTCCGAGGAGAGCTCGGCGAATAAAAAAAGGTTCATCACGGATTTTTGTGGGATCTAAAGTTTTGCTCAAGCCTTTGGGATCCGACCGCAGTCGGCGAAATTTTGGGCATCACCGCATAAATTGCGGCACACGCCTTGCTTGAATCTTATTCCGTCAGCTTACACATAAATCCCTTGACTTGTGTTAGCAAGTCATCGGTCTTTCTGTGCAACCCGACAAAAAATCTTACTTCGCCATCCGCACACCCCAATTTTGCGGTATTGCCCTGACAACAGAAAAGCGCAGGAGGGGAGCCAAAACAGTCCGGCGGACTGTTTTGGCTTGGGAAACCCTCGCCGGGGTTCCCCGATGCGAAGCACAGAACCCACAATTTTTTGTAAGGAGCGTTTTTATTTGCTTTACTTTTGCCAGAATCGGCGGAGCATTCGCTCTTTTCCCTGTCCGACAGCTTTTGAAAGTCCACGGGCGGGACCTCAATATGGATATCCAGCCGGTCAAGCACGGGACCCGACACCTTGGCGAGGTACCGTGCCGCCGCACCTGTGGGACAGGTGCATTCCCGTGTGGGGTGCCCGAAAAAGCCGCAGGGGCATGGATTCCTCAGAAAGCTTGTCACGGTCGTTGACTTGGTATTCTTCAGATGAAATCCCGTTATCTGGATCTTTAAGTATTTTGCATTGGGCTACAATCCGTTAGACAGATTGTGTAATCCATTTTAATTATTCGGAGGTTAAGAAATGAACAAATTCAAAAAAATTGTCAGCATATTTATGAGTGCCGTAATGATTTCTTCGGTAGGAGTTATGGGTGCAAGTGCAAACAGCACATCAGACTACACGATCAAATCACCCTATGCCGACGTTGTCTGGAGCGGCGAAAACGCTTGGGGTGCTTACAGGGGCAATCTCCACTCCCATACGACATACAGCGATTCCGATATCGACCTTGCCTCTATGGTTAAGGAATACTATAACCTCGGTTATGACTTCCTTGCAAACACCGACCATGCCGTAACAGGTGTTGAGTGGAATAAAGAGCCTGACATCCAGCTTCTTTATTCTTATCAGGAGCTTCTCGGCAATAAGGTAGCTCTCCTTACCGAGGAGGAAAACGAAGCTATCACGACAGGCACATACAACAACAGAGGCAGAAAAATGGTCAACGTGATGGGCGGAAACGAGCTTAACAACCTTTCCCTTAGCAAGAACCATGTCAACGGTTTTTTCCTTCCCTCTGATGTCGGCAACGGCTTCGGCGGTCTTGAAAATGAAGCCGGATACGAGAAAGCAATCCAGTTCGTGCAGGACAACGGCGGTCTTTCTCATATCAACCACCCCGGCGACTGGCTTGAAACAAACTCAAATCCCGAGGCTGTAAACGATCCCGACAACATTGAGTTCTTCGGCAATCTTCTCCTGAAATATGATACCTGCCTCGGAATTGAGGTTCTTAACGAAAGAAACGGTACAACGGGATACGACCGAATCCTCTGGGATAATCTTCTTATGTACTGCTTGCCCTACGGCAAAAACGTTATCGGCTTCAGCAATACCGACGCACATTCTCTGATGAACTGCGACAGTTCTTTCAGCGTATTTATGATGAAAGAAAACACCGTTGACAATATCAAAGAAACAATGCAGAACGGTGCTTTCTTTGCGATTACAAGAGCACTCAGAGGAAACAACTTTGAAATCGGTCCTGCGGAGGAGTTTGATACAAGAGGATCCGGAATACCGTATCCGATGTTCACCGAGCTTTCGGTAGACGGTCATGCAATCACTGCCAGTGCGACTGACGCTCAGGAAATTCAGTTCATTGCAAACGGCAAGGTTATCGCAAAGCAGGCTATCGGAAACAATGCGGTAACTGTTAACCTTGATGATGTCGATGGCGTCGAGGACTTTGAGTATGTCAGAGTTGAGCTGAAGGGCGAGGGCGGAATGTGCCTTTCGCAGGCTCTTATTATCGACGACGGAAGCGAGCCGCTTGAGTTCTCCGAGAGCAAGGGACTTTGTGCAATGCTTCATAATCTGTTGATCAAGATTAAGGGCACAAAGCTCTGGACGATCTTCCAGGAAATCGTTATTGCAGTAAAGAATAAGATTAAATAATCAACTGAGATATAATGGACTGAGTACGCTTTTCCAAAAACAGAATTGTTTTGTCTTTTTCGGGACTGCTTGCTAAATGTGTCCCTTTAAATCCTTGACTTTCAAATTCAACTTGGATATCATCAAAAATGAGCATAGGGCTTACTCCTTCTTTGTTGTTTGGGCAACTACAATTTTGGAGCATCCTATGCTCTTTTTCAATATTTTTTTTTATCCTTCCCAAAAAAATCCGTGAAGAGGGTAAAAAAAAACAGCGCTGCTCTCAGTCCGCAGCGCCGATTTTTTTCTGTTTGATTCTTCGTGTCAATGTGGCAGGTGTAACGGGAGAAATGTACACTTTGTTTTCTCCCCTTTTTTCTGCGCAGACCACAAACGATTTTGGGATGTCAAATCCCACCGTCACCGTCTCCCCGTTTTTTTCCGATTTGTTTAATGTTTCTCTGGTGATCTTGGAAACGGTGGTGTTGTCCAAATCAAAAATGCCAATGATGTCCCGACAGCGCACCACGCTGTCCACGCCCAAATGCAAATACATTCTTATGCCTCCGTCAGCCTGCCGTTTTCCACGTGAAAAGTTTTGCTTTCCTGCAATTTAGAAAAGTGGGACAGGTCACAGCAGGTCAGAAAAACCTGCCAGTTTTTCAAGTATTCCAAAAGATAGGTTTGCCGTTTCGTGTCCAGTTCGCTCATCACATCGTCCAAAAGAATCACCGGGTACTCGCCGGAAAACTCCCGGATGATATATGCTTCCGCCAGCTTCATCGCCAGCGCACAACTTCTCTGCTGTCCCTGCGAGCCATAAAACCGGGCGGACAAATCGCCCACTTTGATCTCCAGATCGTCCTTGTGCGGACCGACGCCCGTCATCTGGCGGCGGATGTCCGTTTCCCTGTTTTTTTGCAGGGCGAGGAAAATATTTTCTGTCAGGGCGTATTCGTCCGTGGCGAAGCTTTTGCTGCTCTGTTTGTATTCGATTTGCAGTGTTTCTCTCCCGCCGGAAATCTCCTTGTAGATCTCCGAGCCGATGCGCACCAAATCATCTGTGTAGCTGAGCCTGTACTGTGTAATACGTGCACCCACCCGTGCCAATTCCTCGTCCCATGCATCGAGATAATTTTCCGGCACACCCATGGGAATTTGTTTGAGCAGTGCATTGCGGTTGGCGAGAATTTTGGAATATTTCAGCAGGTGCACCGCATAGGCGGGTTTGATCATGCTGATGGCGATATCCAAAAATTTTCTGCGTTCAGCGGGTGCATCCTGAATGATGGAAAGGGATGCTGGAGAAAAAACGACAGACTGAAACTCACCTAAAAATTTTCTCGGCGATTCCAAGGGAACACCGTTGAGCAGGAAGTCCCGTTTCTGTCCGATTTTCAGCATGGCGTCATTTTCCATTTTTTGCGCAACAAAAGAAAGGGAAACCTTCGCTTCCCTTTTTCCTTTTTCGATCAGCTCTGCGTGCTTGTGCGTGCGGAAGCTGTGGCACCCGGTAAACAGCCAAATGCCCTCGATGATATTCGTTTTTCCCTGACCGTTTTCGCCGAAAATCACGTTGATGCCGCTGTCCGGCTGAAAGGCGACTGCGTCCAGATTGCGAAAATGCGCTGCGCTGAAATCGGTAATCTTCATGTTATCCTACTTCGTACAGAACGTTTTGAAACTCTGCCACGTCACCGGGGTGCAGTTTTTTGCCCCGCTGGGTACAGACTTCGCCGTTGACCCGCACTTCCCCCTCCTGAATGACGAGCTTTGCATGACCGCCGGTTTGCACGGCGTCGTTGAGCTTCAAAAAAGCGTCCAGCCGGATAAACGGTGTATCAATGTGTTTTTGGATGCGCTTTTTTTCCGCTACACGAACTTTAATTTTCATAGTCTATCCTTCTTTATATTAGTCGGCTTTCAAGCGAACGGGTAAAATCAAGAATAAAAATCTGTCTCCCTCGGGCGGGACAATGACGATGGGCGCCACGGAACCGTTGAGCTGTAAGTACACTTCGTCCGTGTCACACACACGCAGTGCCTCCAAAAGGAAACGGTTGTTGAAGCCGATCTCCACACCGGCGCCGGTAATCTCCGCCGGAATTTTATCGTTGGCGGTACCCAGTGCCGTGGTGCTGGAAATGCGGATGAGATTATCGTCAAAGGAACAGCGCAGGGGACTTTTGATTTTGTCGGTGATGATCAGAGATGTACGCTCGATACTCTCGATCAGCTTTCGGGTGTTGACCTTGACGGTGGTGGAAACGAGATTTGGGATGGCGGAACGGTAGTTTAAAAATTCACCGTCCAGCAAACGGGAAACCACGGTGTACTGTCCGATCTCATACACGATGTGCCGCTTGCCCACGCACATGGAAACGGTATCGTTTTCCTCGCCGGAAAACAGCTTCACCACTTCGGACAGGGACTTGGCGGGAACAATGAAGGTCGCATCCTCGCCGGTGTAGTCGATGACCTCCTTGCGCACGGCCAGACGGAAGCCGTCCACGGCAATGAGCTTGATTTCATTTTGCGTGATCTCAAACTTGATACCCGTATGCACGACTTTGTTTTCATTGACGGCAACGGAAAAAATGGTCTGGCGAATCATTTCCTTGAGAATATCCTGCTGCAGGACGATCGGGAACACGCCGGACACAGAGGGCAGCTCCGGGTATTCGTCGGGGGCAATGCCGATGAGAGAATACTCCATCTCGCCGCTGCGGATGACGGCAACCTGACGCTCGTCGGATTCGATGCATACGCTGTCATCGGGCAGCTTGCGCAGAATTTCGCAAAGCACCTTGGCATTGATGACGATGCCGCCGTTTTCCTCGACCTTGGCGGGAACGCTGGTGGTGATTCCCATTTCCAGATCGTAGCCGGTGAGCACCAGTTCCGAACCCAGCGCCTTGATAAAAATACCTTCGATGGCAGGAATGGAAGTCTTTGTAGAAACAGCACGCTGTACGCTTTGGCAAGCGTCGGCTAAGATACTTGTATTGCAGATGAATTTCATAAAGAGTCCTCCATTTTCAAAATTTGTGCGCTGCAAACACAAACATAATAATTATAATAGTAGTAGTAGTAGAGGCGGTGCAAAACACGGAAAAATTTCGGATGCGTTGACACGCAAGGGAAAGGGGAAAATTTTGGCTGTGGAAAAGGTCTGCATACTTATAAACTATGCACAAGGGAAAAAAACGGTGTGTGGAAACTGTGGACAGTGTGCGGTGCATAGTGGATAATTGTGTGCAAAACTTTCAAATTTTCTGCCGTCCCTCCATAGCTTTGAGCAGGGTAAATTCGTCGGCGTATTCCAGATCTGCGCCCACGGGAACGCCGTAGGCCAAGCGGGAAACCTCTATACCCAAGGGTTTAATGAGCCTTGCCAAAAAAACGGCGGTGGCTTCGCCCTCGGCGGTGGGGTTGGTCGCCATGATGACCTCCTTGACGGAGGTATCGCTCAGGCGGGCGATCAGCTCCTTGACGGTGAGATCCTCGGGACCTATGCCGTTCAGGGGGGAGATGACGCCGTGCAGGACGTGGTAAACGCCGTTGTACTCGTGGGTGCGCTCAAACGCCATCACGTCCCGGGAATTTTCGACCACGCAGATGGTGCCCGCATCCCGTTCCGGGTCGTCGCAGACGGGACACAGGACGTCGTCGGTCAGGTCACAGCACTTTTCACAGCGATGGATCTTGCTGTGTGCCTCCCGCACGGCGGCGGTGAAATCCTCGATCTGCGTATCCGTCATGGATAACACGTGAAACGCCAGCCGCTGGGCACTTTTGTGTCCGATACCGGGCAGGCGTTCAAACTGGGTGATGAGATTCTGAAGCGGTACGACTTTTTTCATTACATCAGACCGGGGATGGAAAGACCGCCCTTGGCGGATTCAATGCCCTTGTCCATAGCCTCCGACGCCTTGCGGATGGCTTCATTGACCGCCACGATGATCATATCCTGCAGCATTTCGATGTCCTCGGGATCGACCACATCGGGAGAAATTTTGATGGATTCCACCTCGTGCTTGCCGTTGACGACAGCTTCGACGGCGCCGCCGCCTGCGGAAGCGGAATAGGAGGTGGCCTCGACCTCCGCCTGAATACGCTCCATGTCCTCCTGCATCTGCTGGATGCGCTTCATCATGCTGTTTCTGTCCATACCGCCGGGAATTCTTGCTTTCATTTTTTATTCACTCTCTTTCAGACTGTCTATTTTACGGATCAAGTTTTCCAAAGGATCCTTTTTTTGAACCTCTTTTTTGTTATCGGCTACGGCAACCTGCATGGCACGTCCGCTGACCTTTTCCACTGCGGCGCAGATGGCGTTTTTGTACAGCGGCATGGCAACAAATTTACGGAACACATCGTTGTCCGTGTGGATGCATACCGTATCGCCCTGAATATACGCCGAGGAGCCGGGCAGGAATCCGGAGATGGGCTTGCAGGTCTCCTTAAGCTGCAGGATCACTTCCGGCCAAAGCTTGAACTTTTCCGGCTGTCCGTCTGTGGGAATCGGCTCCTTGGAAGCGGGCGGTGCGGGCGGTTCCGGCTCTGCCGGTGGGGCAGGCGGTGCAGGCTGTTCCTGCGCTTGGGGCGGTGTACTCTTTACGGGCAAAACGCCCCCTGCAAGCTTCGCTTCCAGATCGGCAATGCGGCGCAGCAGAGCGTCGCTGTCGGTGGAAAGGCTCGGTGTGCACAGCCGCAAGATCGCCATTTCCGTCTCGATCTTGCGATCCAGTCCCTTTTTCAGGTTGACCACCGTTTCGCCGAGCACACGCAGGATATGCAGTATGCTCTCCAGCGTGAAGGCGGTGCTTTGGGATTTGTAGTGTTCCAGATCCTCCCCGGAGCAGAGGATAAGCTCGGCGGGATCCCGCACTACTTTAGAAACCATGAGATTGCGAAAATGCTCCGTCAGCTCCGTGCACAGCCGCTCCATGTTGCAAGAGGAAGCGTGAAGTTCGCCGATCAGCTGCAGTGCGGCGGCGGCATCGTTTTGGGCGATGCAGTCCGCCATGCGGAACAGGTGTTCCTTGCCGGCGATACCGGCACAGGCGCTGACCAGATCGGCGGTGACGGTCTCTCCCCTTGCACTGCACCGATCCAGCAGAGAAAGGGCGTCACGCAGTGCACCGTCCGCATAGCGGGCGATCATCAAAGCGCCCTCGTCCGTCAGGTCAATGTTTTCCTGTTTGGCCACATACTGCACCCGCTCGGCAATGCTCTGGGGCGGAATGTGGCGGAAATCGAACCGCTGACAGCGGGAGAGGATGGTGGAGGGCAGCTTGTGTACCTCGGTGGTCGCCAAAATGAACAGCACATAGGACGGCGGCTCCTCCAAAATTTTTAACAGTGCGTTAAAGGCACCGATAGAAAGCATATGCACTTCGTCGATGATGTAGACCCGGTATTTTGCCTTGACGGGCGTGAAGTTGGCTTCCTCCCGCAGATCACGGATGTTGTCCACGCCGTTGTTGCTGGCGGCGTCGATTTCAATGACATCCAAAACCGAACCGTCGTCAATGCCCCGGCAGATCTCGCATTCGTTGCAGGGATTGCCGTCCACGGGATGCAGGCAGTTGACCGCCTTGGCGAGGATCTTGGCGCAGGTGGTCTTGCCGGTGCCTCGGGAGCCGGTGAAGAGATAGGCGTGGGACAGCTTGCCGGTCTGCACCTCATGCATGAGGGTGTCGGTCACGTGGGACTGCCCGGAAACGTCGCTGAAGGACGCCGGACGCCATTTTCTGTACAGCGCACGGTACATCCCGCAATTCCCCCTTTCCGATAAAAAGAAACAGAGCAAGTCTTTCTTTCGGTCATATGGCGGTAGGCGGACTGTGGCGCACGGTGCAAACCGCTTAATGCTGCTCGGTTCCCCGCCTGACATGGTTCGCAGCGCCCCGTCGCACAGGACCCACACGCCACATGACCCAAACAAAGCGTGCTCTGTTCATTGCCAAACTATTATAATATATTGTGCGCAGAAATGCAAGCTTTTTCTGCAACTTCCGAAAAAATTTGAATTGCAAAATGAAAAAATGTATGGTATACTATTCAAAATTTGTAAATGGAAAGGATATGTTCTATGAAAGAAATTGTTATCGAGGTTCTGAGAGCGTTTCTTCCGGCGTTTTTCGGATGGTTTTTTGCCCAGATCCCGAAGTACTTGATCTGCAAGATCCGAAAAAAGCCCGTCACCATATTTGCCTCCGGCGGAATGCCCAGCACCCACACCTCCTCCGTGATCGCCATCGTGACCCGTATCGCCTTTGTCAGCGAGTTTAGGGGTCCCACCTTCGCCTTGGCGCTGGTGTTCGGTATCGTGACCGCCTTCGACGCCTGCAACGTGCGCTACACCTGCGGTCAGCTGTGCCACAAGATGAACGAGGTCATCGACAAAGCCTTTGAGGGCAAGGATAACAAACCCGAAAAAATCAAGGTGCTCAACGGGCATACCGTAGCCGAAGTCGCCGTTGGCGCAGTGGTCGGTATCGCTGTCGGTGCGGTATACTTCCTTGTGGAGAAGCACTTCTTCGGTTAATTTTTGTAACCAATCTGTCATTTTTTTAAAAGTGTCTCTTGATTTTCCAAAAAATTTCTGCTATAGTATAGATGTAGGGAGACCCTCCCTGCAAATCAATACATAGGAGGATGTAAAATGGACAAAGTTCTCGCATTTGTACAGGAACTTCTCTCTTTCCTCGGCGAAGGAAAAGCGGCAAAAATCATCGGAATTATCAAGGATTTCCTCGCAAAGCTTTAATTTAGTATGCAGTCTGTACGGCTCCTGTTCTCGGACAGGAGCCGATTTTTTTGCGTGGAATATGGCACGCACGGTAATTTGTGCAAGCAAGCGAAAACAAAATAGTGGAATCAAACCTGAAAAAAAATGGTTTATCACGGAAAGTTTGGGGATAAAAAGTTTCGCTCAAGCCTTTTTAAAGGCTTGCGGATTCCAAAGGCGGCGCCTTTGGTCGCCGACCGCAGTTGGCGAAGTCTTGACAGAAAAAAGCGCAGGAGGCG
>JAQXLO010000010.1 GCA_029012165.1 Oscillospiraceae bacterium
GGGTTCAAAACGCCGCCGCACGCAGACAGCAAAAGTCGGCGAAAAACCCTCCCGACGAGGCTGACGCCTCGCCACCCTCCCTCGCAGGGAGGGCTTTCGCTTTGTAAAACCAAACTTTCGCCGGACTTTTTCGACAGTCTGGCGAGCCTTCCCAAAGGCTTGACCGAAACTTTTAATCCCGCAAAAACCCGTGATAAATCGGAAAAGTCCGGCTTTCATCGTTGGATGAGAGCCGGACTTTTTGGTGTTTGAATCAGTCTTTGAAGAACTGGGGCAGAAACGCTTTGTGCGCTTCCTTCATTTCCTCGAAGCAGCGCTGTGCCTTTTCCCAGTCGCCCACCAGCGGATGCACCAAAAGGGCATTGAGTGCGGCAGTGTCATCACCGTTCACACCCGCCTCCACCGTGTAGCGCTCGTACTGCTTGACCGTCTGCATCATGGCAACCACATGGCGGTTGTCAATGGGGGCAATCTCGACGGGCTTCGCACCGTCCTTGCCGATCACACAAGCGACCTCGATCACATCGTCGGGTTCAAGGAACGGCAGTGTGTCGCCGTTCTTCACGTTGACGACCTGCACATTCTGCTTGTCGTTGGCAATGGCATCGATCAGGGAAACAGCAACGAGAGAATATTTATGACCGCCACGCTTATCCAGCAGAGCGGGCTTTACATACAGGTTGACGTCGGAATACATCTCCAAAAGCTGTTCCTCGATCTCCATGCAAACCTGTGCACGGCTCTTTTCCGCTTTCTTAAGATAGTCAAGCTTTGCGGCACGGCAGTAGTAATACTGCAAGTAGGAGGACGGAATGGCTCTGATGGCTTTCAGCGTTTCCAAAGAGAAGCCGTCATCCTTGATGTTTGCCATCACCTTGGGCGTGAAGCCCTCCCCAATCAGCTTATCAATCAGCTCCTCGCCGTGCAGTCTCACCGAAGTGAACCAGCTGAGATGGTTCAGACCCACATAGGTGTATTCCATATCCTCGCCGACATCTTCCTTGGTATCGTCAATCATATCGATCGGCACATTGCAAAGACCGATACACTTGACATTGGTATGGTTCAAAACAAAATCGGTGATGATGCCGGACGGATTGGTGAAGTTGATGAGCCATGCATCGGGACAGATGGCTTCGATGCGCTCGCAAATATTTTTCATCACGGGGATGGTGCGCATCGCCTTGAAAAAGCCGCCGATACCGGTGGTTTCCTGACCGATCAGGTCGTACTTGAGCGGGATGGTCTCGTCCAGATACCGTGCGGGCAGTTTGCCGACGCGGATCTGCGTGACCACGAAATCCGCACCCTGCAGTGCTTCGTCCAGATCATCCGTCAGAAGTGTTTCGCAGTCGATGCCCGCCTTTTCCAAAATGCGGCAGCAAAGACCGCCGACAATGTTTCTCTTGCGGTCATCAATGTCCATAAAGGAAATCTTCTTGAGTTTCAGGGAATCCTGTGCCTTCAAAAAACCATCCACCAACTCCGGGCAATAGGTGCTGCCGGAACCGATGACTGCAACTGTAATTTCTTTCATACTGCTTTGACGCCGATGGGCGTCTCCCTCCTTTTATGTAATACTATTTTATTGCTGTACATAGTCCTGCATGATCCAGTTGATACAGCCCACAACAGGCGGTACGTCCAACTTGATGAAGCAGAATTTACGAGCGGAATACTGTGCGACTTTTTCCCGGATGGCATCGAGATACTTCTTGCTCGGCAGTTTGGTGAGGATGGAGCCGGAAAGTACGACCTCGATCTCGTCGCCGTCAAACTGAAGCTGATTGGCATGAGCGACGATCAGCCTTGCACTGCGCTCCGCCATCCTATCGAGAATCTGCATTGCCGCTTCGTCCCCGTCCTCCAGCGCTTCAAAGAAACAGTCGATCAGCGCACGGATATGATCCTCTGCGTCCTCGGACTCGAAAGCACTCACCGCAGACAGGAAATCCTCTCGGCTGTGCAGGTCGAAACGATTGAAATACATTCCGGTCATGGACGTCTCCAGGATACCGAGATAGACATCATCGTAAATCGCACGATACGCCTCGGTCGCAATCCAGTGGCCGTTGCCCATATCGCCGGAAAACTCGCTGAGCCCCGCCAACTGGAGCATTCTGCCCGTGGAGTCGATGGCGTTGCAGCAAGTGCCTGTGCCGTTGTTCAGTCCGATGGCGGCGCCGGAAATGCTGCCGGCTTTCACAACAATGAAACCGTCGTTGAAAATTTCAAAATGCTTCAATCCCTTGGCACGCAAACGTTCAAAGAGCGCATCGTGCTGGAACGGGTGATCTACGCCGGCAAGTCCCATCAGGGTAAAGCCCACATCCTCCAGCGTTTTCCCCGCTTCCCGGAGAAGCCCGGTAAGCCCCTCCCAGATAATCTGTGCCGCTTCGTCAAAAGAGCCTTCCAGATTTTCATGGTTGCTGCCCGGGGTTTTGTAGTCTGCGACAATCTCTTTGTTTTCATTGAACAGGGCGTAGTATGTTTTGGTACCGCCGCCGTCTACGCCGATATAGTAGCTCATTGCTTTTCCTCCTCAAAATAATCCATGCACACTTCTTCCAGACAGAAAATGCCTCTGTGATACGGTTCACGGTCGATCCACATTCCGTTGGTAAAATCCGGGATGGGCACAGGCATACCGCCCATGGCGGCTGACTGCTCGGAAAGGCAGGTCACCGCCATCCACGCCGCCGTATCGTAAACGTCAATGGGCGGCTGATGATGATGGACCACCGAATCCACAAAAGCCGACATCACCAGAAAGTCCATGCCGCCGTGACCGCCGTGGACACCGTCCACCTGATATTTTTTCCACAGGGGATGCTCAAACTTTTCAATGTCCTCGGCGAAGGGATAAAACTGCGGCTCCCTGCCCTTTTCCCCCATGGTGTCCAGGAAATATTCGCCGCCATGGCTGTTCTCCTGAAAGATGCCCCGTGTCCCCTCGATCACATAGTTTCTCGAATAGGGTCTGGGCAAACTGCAATCGTGATGCAGGGTGATGGTCTCGCCGTTGGCACACCGGATCATCGTAGTCGTCACATCGCCCTGATTAAAGGGGTACTCGGTGATATCATAGTCGGCGCCTTTCGTATCCCGAAGGTACACGTTCAGACCTCTCGACTTGCTGGTCATGGAGCAAAGCGTGAGCATACGGTTGCCCCGGTTGACGCCGATCAGTTTGCAGATGGGACCGAGCTGGTGTGTCGGGTACAGTTCCCCGTTGCGGTGCATGAAGTTGAACAGTCTGCCGTGGCGGTTCTCTCTGCCGGAGGTGATCTCCTCACGCAGGTCGTGACGATAGCCGCCCTCCAGGTGGACGACCTCGCCGAACATTCCCTGCTTGACCATATGGAACAGCGCCATCTCGTTGCGGTCGTAGCAGCAGTTTTCCAACAGCATACAAAACTTGCCGCTCTCCTCGCTGGCACGAACCATTTGCCAGCACTCCTCGATAGAGGCCGCGCCGCCGACTTCGATGGCCACGTGCTTGCCCGCACGCATGGAATCGGTCGCAATGCGTGCGTGGGTGATCCATGTGGTAAAGCAAAGGATTGCTTCGATATCCTCCCGCTTGAGCAGTTCTTTATAGTCCAGATACATCTCGGGCGCTTCGCCGGTCTTTTCTTCGACAATTTTCACGCCCTGCTGTGCACGATCCTCGTACTTGTCGCAGACCGCCGCCACACGCACACCGGGAATATCCAAAAACTCCCGCAGATTTCCGCACCCTCGTCCGCCGAGACCGATCACGCCGAAATTGGTTTTCTTCTCCATCTAATCCTCCTCTATTTCAAGCGAAACAGCTTTTTAAATCGCTTTTGCCACCTGCGCAGGTACTCGCCCACAAACAGGGTCAGGCAATAATCATATCCCACAAACGCCACTGCACCCACGCCCAACAGCACGGGCACCGCCGCTTTGCCATACTTGTCGATTTCTTCAAACTCGATGCCCATAAAGCGGATCATGAGATAATACGCCGCCGTCATCACCACGGAAAACAGCAAAAGCTTTGCGATCCACTCCACAGAGCGCTTACGGATATGCTTCTCCATAACGGCCTTCAGGATGGGATAATATCCGAAGAAAACCACATACAGGATTGCGGCTTCCTTCGACGGGATGACCAGCATCGCCAAAATACTGACGGCCACATAGATGCCGAACGCCCAACCCTTGCCCATTTCCAAAACAGCAAAGATCAAAAATATGCCGGCAACCGCCGGTGCGGCGATCGTCGCAGAGGGAAAGATGGCAAACAAAAACATGATTACCAGCGACAGCGCCGCCAAAATTCCGCCCAAGGCGGTTTTAGAAGCTTGTTTCATCACGATTCCTCAACAACAGCTGATCAGGTCGCCGCCCATGCATTCACAGCAGCAGTCGGCGCAAAGAAGTCCCGTGCACACGTCACAGGCCGATGTCCCCTGCCTGCCCGTCTGCCGTGCCGTCCGATAGCCGCCGGAGCCGGAGTTTTGGATCTGCGTATAGGCTGCTCTGTATTCCTGATTGGAAGGATCCAGTCTGCACGCTGCGGAAAAATTGCCCGCCGCTTCTTCCAGCCAGCCCTTCCTTTGCTGTACGCAGCCTTTCAAAAAAAACCATTCCGCACTGCGACCGCTTTCCGGGATCCCGTCCAGCAGCGTCTGTGCATCATCCAGTCTGCCCTCACGCACCTTGGCACGGATATCCGAGAAATCCGAGGGCGGCACATAGCTGTTCCCCGTACTGTATGCGCCCTGCCCACCGCCGGAGCGGGTCAAAATGATCGCATCATATGCCCCGTCCAGCTCCTGCATTTTCTGCTTTGCGTATTCCACATTGACGCCTGCATCAATCTGCTGCTGATACCGCCTCGCCTGATAGCGGTACGCTTCACGGATCTGGTCATCCGTTGCGTTTTCGGAGACGCCGAGAACAGTGAAAGGATTCATTTGTCCACCTCCTGACTTTTATGGGCACCTGTCACATACAGCGCCGAGTTGTATAGTCCGTTGAATAATACATTATATATAAGCGCCTCGTTCTGACCGAATTGCAGTCGGTCGAAGCAGCGAAGCATCTCCCCGATGTTCAGGTTCAAAAGGTACATCCCGTATGCGGAGAAATCCGTATCGGTTTGCCGGAACTTTTCCATCAAAGGATTGAAGTTTCTGCGGCGAATATCCTTTTCGATATCGTCCACGGCGTCGATCACATAGACAAATTTGCCCAGCAGGTAAAACATATGCTGCAAATCTTCGTTCCCCGACCGCAGAGCCACCAGCCTTCGCAGGGCATCGGCCGACGGTTCCGCCGCCGCATCCGCAGTGCAGGACAAATCCTTCTCGCAGTCTGCCTGTCGGCGCATGGCATCGGCAATGACACGCTCCGCCTGCGGCTGTGCTTTCTGCGCTTTTTTATGCATACACCAGACAGCGGGGTACAGCAGCGCAGCGCCTATCTTTCGCACGAAGCCTGCATCGTGCAGGTCGTCCAGTATTTTATAGTATGCCATCAAAACAGAGACATCGGCGCAGAAATCCAAGGTTTCATTTTTTTCGCAGGCATAGCATTTTTTGCAGGGATTATAGCAGCAGCGGGACGGGTGCATCGGTGTGCAGTCCTGCGATGCGGACAGCAGGCACAGCGCCATAAATGCGGCATCATACGTCAAAAAGAGCTGACCGAACGGTGAATACCGGCGCAGGAGCGATTTGCACAGGGAGCAATACACGCCCTTGTATACATCGTACTCCTTGAATTTCAGCTCCGGCTTATACGCTCTGACATATCCGAACACGCACATCCTCCGTTCCGTTTGATTCGATGGAGATATTATACTATATTCTCCCCGAAAATGGATGAACACATTATGAATTTTTTAAGGCAATACCGCAAAATTGAGGTGTGCGCCGCAATTTGTGCGGCGTAGCCTTAATGATATTTCGGAAGCCAGTCGCCGTGTGCCTCGATCAGATCATCGCAAAGGCGAACTATATCGTCAATCGACAGCTCGGAGGAGCAATGCGGGTCGAGCATCGCCGCCTGATAGATATGTTCCTTTTTCCGTGTGACCGCCGCCTCGATGGTCAGCAGCTGGACGTTGATCTCCGTGCGGTTCATGGCCGCCAGCTGTACCGGCAGCGCAGGCTGGGCGCAGGGCTGTACGCCTGCATGATTGACAAGACACGCCACCTCCACACAGGCTTCACGGGGCAAATTGGGAATCAGACCGCTTGTGTTCAGGACATTGCCGCCGATTTTATACGGAACATCCGTCACGATAGCCTCCATGATCCCCGACGCATACTCCCGGGTGCGCTCGTGGGTGACATCGCCGCACAGATACTTTTCCTTGTCCTCGTTCCAGCGTCTGATCTGCTCCACACAGCGGCGGGGGTACTCGTCCAGCGGGATATTGTACCGCTCGATGAGTTCGGGATATTTGGACTTGATGAAGAAATTGTTGTATTCCGCATTATGTTCGCTCGACTCGGTGCAGTAGAAGCCCAGTCTGCGGATATATTCGTAACGCACAAGATCCTTGCAGTCCTTGTCGTTCTCTAACTTTTCAATCGCACGGCGGCGGATCTCGGGGTACAGATCTGTGCCGTCGGCATTGCGCACTTCCAGCAGCCAGCCCATATGGTTGATGCCGGCGATACGCTCGAAAATCGGCTCTTGAAATTCAATGCCCAGATCCTTTAAAAGATGGCGGGAGCAGACCTGTACGCTGTGGCAAAGACCGACTGTATTCACGCCGGTATAGCGCTGCATATAGCCCGAGAGCATCGCCATGGGATTGGTGTAGTTGAGGAACAGCGCATCCGGGCAGACTTCCTGCATATCCTCGGCAAAATCATGCAGCACGGGAATGGTACGCAGAGCACGGAAAATACCGCCGATGCCTGTGGTGTCGGCAATGGTCTGGCGAAGACCGTACTTTTTCGGCACCTCAAAGTCGATGATGGTGCAGGGGTCATACAGCCCGACCTGAATCGCATTGACGACAAAATCCGCACCCTTCAGCGCCGCTTTGCGGTTTTCCACACCGAGATACGCATGGACAACCGCACGGTTTTCGTTGATATTTTTATTGAGTGTGTTGACCATCAGCTCCGACTGTTCCAGCCGTTCCGGGTCAATATCGTACAGGGCGATCTCACATTCCCGCAGCGCAGGCACACACAGGACATCGCCGATCACATTTTTGGCAAATACGGTGCTTCCCGCACCCATAAAAGTCAGCTTCATACGTTTTTACCCTCACATATAGAATATATTGTCTTTGTATTCCTCAAAAATTTTACGGTTGTGTTCGTCCCCGCCGTCCAGATTGGCGCTCATGAAAACGGGCGGCACAATGCCATCTGCAATCAGGCACTCCACCGCTTCGATCACAATGGAATTGATCAGCGATACACCGACAGCCGTGGAGGTCGGTCCCATGGGCTCCGCCAGTCCCGGCACGGAAATCGCCGCATCACCGGGCACGCCGCAGTTGTCGATCACGCTGTCGCACACCTCGAAAAGACGCTTGCCGCCGGGGTGACGGGACGTGACGGACTTGGAGTGCTGCAAGCTGGTGAAGCCGATGGTATACACGCCCATCTTCCGTGCCTCCAGCGCCATTTCAACGGGAACCGTGTTGCGTCCGGAATTGGAGTGGATGATCAGGCAGTCTCCGGGCTGTACGCCGTTATCCTCCAAAATGATCTTTCCCAAGCCGGGCAGTCTTTCCAGCTTGCTGGTCATGGTGACGGGGCGTGTGTTGAGCATGACGCCGGAAAACAAAATCGGGTTGATGATCGCCAGACCGCCGGTGCGGTAGAACACTTCCTCCGCCAGCATACCGGCATGGGAGCAGCCGAAAACAAAAACGCTCCTTTTGTTTTTAATGGTTTCGGCAATCACCCGTGCACCGTGCAGAATTTCATCCTGCTGTGTGGAATAGGCGGTCTCGATGGTGTCCAAAACCTTTTGAATATACGCCTTGCTCTGCATACTCCTACCCCGATTCTACAATTAAATTTCATTTATTATACACCTTATGGAAAAAGAAATAAAGGGTTTTTTGAAATTTTTTGGAGAAAACAGCAAAAAGACCGGATATAAACATTCTATGCTATGGCAAACAGGGTACAAGCACATGGATTTTTCGGATATCCTTAATTAGTCCAATGGGACAGCTGCACAGCCGGTGCTGTGCCGACTGCGGCAGGCTGAATTGCCAAAACATGGTCAAAGCAAAACAGCGCCTTTTTCTTTTTTGCGGGTTGCATTATTTATGGTTTTCCGCTATAATGTTAAAGACTATTTTGAAAGGTGGTTTTTCCATGAAAGCTTCAAAGAAAATTTTGATCGCCGTTATTGCCGTCATTCTCGTTGCGGCAATCGTTTTGGGCGTTGGCTATATCGTTTTATCCAAAAAGGTTCCGACTTTGAACGAGGATGCGGAAGGTCTGTCCGATTTCAGCACACGCACCACCTACACCGTCGTCAAGGCGCCGTATATCCAAAGCGGCGTCATGGAGACCCGCACGGGGATTCAGGACTTTTGGACGCAGAACAAATACAGCTACGGCGTAGAGCTTGTCCTGCAATGCACCGCAGATGATGAGCTTGTCGTCCTGTCCGAGCCGCTTCCCGGTCTGAGCAACGCCGAGTCCGTGCTTGGCAAGGATGTTTCCGTCAGCGGCAACACGCTGAGCAAGCTGCAAAAGGTCAATCTGCTGTACAACTACACCGATGCGGACGGCAAAACACCCTACAGGGACTACGGCAAGTCGGAGCTAAGTCAGGTCACGATTCTGTCTTTGGACGAACTGCTCTACTACTTCAGCTCCCCCGTCCACTACACATCCATGCTCTTTTTCCGCTTCCTGGACGAATCGGCGGTGCAGGACATGAACGCTATGCTGGAGAAGCTTTCCCAGCTGCTGGTTCGCCACGGCTGTGCCCTCTCCTCCGTTTTCTGTCCGCAGAGCGACGCCACCGCCGCCTGCATCGACAGCAGCTGTCCCGATCTCATGCGCACGGCGACCGAATCCGAAATGCGCAAGCTGTACTTCGACTGCCTGCTGAACAAATCTCAGGGCGAGCTGCCCTATGTGGTCGTAACGGCGGACAAGGATTCCCGATATGGCAGCGAAAAATTCATCCACTATGCACGCAATCTCGGTCTTGCCGTCGTCCTCGACAACGTCACCGAGGACGAGATTCTGACCTATCGCAGCCGTGGGGCTACCGCCCTGCTGACCGCCGACGGCGAGAGCTTTAATCAGGTTCTGTCGGACGCAAGGAAGGCGGATCAGATTGCGAGACGGGAAGCAAAGAAAGTTGCTGCACAGTGATCGCCTGCTGCGTGCCGTACAGCAAATAGCGGAAGTATTCCGTTTCCGTCTTTTGAATCTGGTCGGAATTCTCCATGATTTGGGCAAGAAAGGATTCCGGCACATCTTCCCCCAGCGGCGATGCCAAAACCGAAAAAGCGATCTGCGCAGTCTGCATAAGCTGCGCCGCATCCTTCGTTTGTGCGGTCAAAATGCAGTTCTGCACGGCGGCATCCGCATCCGTTTGCAGACGCAGCAGTACGTCGTCCGCCACCACCAGCATTTCGTCTGCACTGCGGCGCATGACATCCGCTTCCGTGATCTGCACGGTTTGCGAGCGCTGATTAAACTCTTTGCAAAACAAGACCGTGTCTGTTTTTTCACTGCGGGCACAGCCGCAAAAAAGCAGTACGGGCACCAATACCAACAAAATTCCTCGGCGCATCTTCTCACCCTTTCATTTATTTCTATTGTTGGAGGATGTATAATATGAAAAATATCGCTGACTTTTTGGAGCTTTTCATGGACAAAACGGGATATCCCGAGGACGCCAAGGACACGTTCCGCAATATACACGCACAGCTTCTGCGCACACCGACAGCCGCTGAAAAATTCGACGGCATCCTTGCCGGCATGGAAAACGGCGGACGCAAGGAACTGCTGGTGGAAGCAGACGCTCTGGCCGAGTCATTGGGCGTCCACCCCTACTCCATGGAGCTGTACGTTTTCATGGTACGTGCCCTGCCTTTGCGTGAGCGCTACAGACAGGCGGGCATTGACGAGCAGGTCTACTGGGATTCCATGACCGATCTGCGGGCCAAGCTGATTGAATGCCGGGACGTTTACGGCGTCAACGGCTCCTTTGTGGCATCGTGGTTCTTCGGGTTCTTCGACATGACCCGCTTTGCCCTCGGTCGATTGCAGTTTGAGATCGGGCAGTTTCATCACGACAAGCCCTATCTCTGGGGCGATCTCGCCTTGCAGTCCGGGGACAACGCCATCAATATCCACATCCCCTCCCTCGGACCGCTCCCGACAGAATCCGTGCTCGACGCCCTGGGGCGGGCATACCGCTTCCCGTACTTTGAAAAGGTACGTGTACAGGGCTCGGACATCCGCCCGTTCATGTGCGGCTCCTGGCTGCTGTACCCGGGGCACAGGGACTTTCTGCCGAGCCGGTCGAACATCCTCAAATTCATGGACTGCTTCGACATCATCCGCTGCGAGGAAGAACGGGAGTTCGGCAACAAGTGGCGTGTCTTTGGCAAGGACAAGGACACCCCGCCCGAAAATCTGCCCACCGACACCGCCCTGCGCCGTGCCTATGCCGAACGCCTGCGGGCAGGCGGCATGACCGGCAGTGGGTTCGGCATTCTCCTGTTTGACGGAGAAAAAATCGTCAACCACCGCTAAGGAGCTCGTACATGAATCGTTTATTTGAACGCACTGCCCCGGAGCTTTGCGCACTTTTGAACTGGAAAATCGACGACCGCAGGGACGGTTCGGAGTTCTACGAGATTCGCCCGGACGGCGACAAGGTACTTCTTTGCGGCAGCAGCCAAACGGCTGTCGCTGCGGCGTTTTACCGTTTCCTCGGCGAATGCTGCGCTTTGGAGCTTTCCCCCTGCGGCAACACGAAAATCTACACCTGCGACAGTATTTCCATGCCGAAAAAGGTCATCACACAGACCATCCCCTATGACAGGCGCATGGGCATGACCTATGAAACGTACATGAACGACGCTTTCTGCTGGGACTGGGATCGCTGGGAACGGGAACTGGATTTCCTCGCCATGCAGGGCGTCAATATGGTATTCATGCCCGTGGGACAGGAAGCCGTCTGGTACTACGGTGCACTGGATATGGGCATCAACCGGGAGGACGCCATGGAGTTTTTGTCCAGCCCCTGCTACTACCCCCTGCAGCTCGCCGGCAGACTGGACACCGTTTTCCCCATGACGGACACCAACTATCTCAAGGCACAGATCAAATTGGGACAAAGAATTGTCGAACGTATGCGGGAATTGGGCATGGAGCCCGTTCTGCCCGCCTTTAACGGGCACGTTCCCCAATATATGAAGGGTTATTTTTCCGGTGCAGGACTGTTCTTCGTTATGCCCTACGGTCAATATCCCTTTACCTACCGTGTTTTTCCCGATGATGCGCTGTTTGAAAAGACGGCATTTGCTCTGGCGAACAAACAAACGGAATTTTTCGGTGAAGCAAAGTATTATCTTGCCGATCCCTTTTACGGCGTCTCGCCTCGCATGAAAGCGGACACGCTGCTGCCCGCCTACGGCAAGGCTATCCAGCGTACCATACAATCCCGGCATCCGGGTGCGGTCTGGGTTTCCCACGCCTGCGAACACACCGACACGCTTTTGCGGGATGTGGACGCACAGTCCGTGCTGATTCTCGACACGGACGGCACAGCGAACAGTTTCGGCGGCAAGCCTTTCGTGTCCGGCACCCGATGCAACTTCGGCGGGCACAGCGTCCTTTGCGGCAATGCCGACACGGTATTTCAAAAGAAAGACGCTGTGGGACGGGGCATTTTCTGCGAATATACCCTTGCCAATCCGCTGTACATGGACTGCGCCTTCCGTGCGCTGACCACACCCGACATCTCTGCACAGGACTTTTTTGTGCAGTCCGCCATCCGCCGCTGGGGCAGTGACGAGGCGTGTCTGCGGGAAGCCGCCAAACTGCTGTACGACAACTGCTACTGCGGTGCGCCGTCCGGGGCTGTCGGCTCTATCCCCGCTTGCAGACCCTCCACGGAACTTGCGCACACCGCTCCCGGCGACACATTGCAGCTGCACTACGACAACAAGGCGCTGTGCCAAGCGCTGGAATGTATGCTCGCTTCCAAAGGCGACTACACGGACGGCTACGCCTTTGACGTATGCGACGTCACACGGCAGATGCTCTCCAACTATGCACGGCGGCTGTATGTCGGCGTGATCGAGGGGTACCAAAAGCGGGACAGCCGACTGTTCGAGACCTCGACCAACGCTTTTCTGCGTCTGCTGTCGGACATGGACAGACTGCTGCACACCCGGTCGGAATTCTGCCTGCACACCCATCTGCTCGCCGCAGAAGAACGTGCCGAGGGCAACACCAACAAGCAAAACTTCGAGGTGGCATTTCTCTCCAGCGTTTCCATGTTTGGCCCGTTCAAACAGCCGGAATTTTACGATATGCTGTGGAAGGAATGGGCGGATCTTTTGAACACCTATTATGCAGAACGCTGGCACGAATTTTTCTCCCTGCTGGCGAAGGGCTTCAAAAAACGAAAAAATATTTCCACCGTCTGCCGCAAACAGATCGACGGGCGCAATCCCTGCCGTGGTGACAAATTCGGCAAAACGCTGGACAAAAAGGAACGTCACTGGATCACCACCTGCAAAACAACGCCGCCCTCCGAGGAGGATACGCTGGAGGTTGCGGCAGAACTTCTGCAAAAGTACAAGCCCATGATCGAACGGGAATACATACAGTAAAAACACGCTTTCACAAAAAACAGCCTGAGAAGCACTATCTCTTCTCAGGCTGTTTTTTCGTCCCGGGTCATTTTCCTTTGCAGGATATTTTCTGTACCGTCAGTTTGAAAACGGCGACCGTCTCCAGCTCTGCGTCCGAATATTCCCATTCGGCGCTCTGTGTCGCCTGCTGCATCAAAGCGTTCAGTCCGATTTGTTTTTCTGCGGCGTCCTCCACGATTTGCAGTGTGCCCGTGCCGATGACGCTCTGAAAGGATGCTGTGTATTGGCACGCCGTATCGCCCTCGATCAGGCGGTACTGTCCGTCCACTTCAAAACCCACGGTGGGATTTGATCGGCAGAGTTCATATTTTCTGCCCGCCTTTGCACCGTGAAAGTAGAAGGTATAGCGTCCGTTTTCGCACAGACAGCCGTAATTGACGGGGACGATATACACTTCCCCTTTGTCATAAAAACCGACACGCAGAATCTGTTCGTGGGCAAGGAACGCTGCGATGGCTTTTTCGTCGGTGATCTCTCTGTCGCTTCTGCGCATCGTATCACTCCTTCAAAAGGGACGTAAGCTTGCTGTAGTCAATGTCGGTATACTTTTTCGTAAACGCATACAGCGTTTGCAGCATTTGCAGCGTGCCGCCCTGTGTATTGCTCTCGGCGTTGATGACGATCACCGGGTCATGCACACTCAGGCGCACCAAGATCCAGCCGTCTCCGGCATCCGCATCGGTGGAAAACCGCACACCCTCGTAGTTGTCCGGAGCGACGGTGTAGCCCGCCAAAGCGCCGGCGAAGGCCGTCCAGCTTTCAATAAACTGCTCGCCCACCGTGCGGAAATCCTCGGAGAGAATGCGGAAGCGCACTTCGTTCTCCTCCGCCGGAACCGCAAGACCGTCCAGCAGGGCGGACAGATTTTCCTTGCCCAGCTTCGCCATGCGGATAATGATGCGGGTCATCAAATAGGCGCCGTCATCCAAATTATAGTTTTCCCGGAAAGCCGCATGACCCGATGTTTCCATCGCCAGCGGACAGCTTTCCCCCGCCTTGTTCAGCTCGATCATCTTGTCAATGACGTTCTTGTAGCCACGCTTAAAGCGCAGATGCTTGCCGCCGTGCGCCTCGATGAACTTTTGCAGTCCGTCGGACGTCACGGAGTCGGTCACCACGGTACCGCCGGGACAATCCTCCAAGGCGATTGCCGCCGCCAGCGCCACAAGACGGTTGCGGTTGATCTCCACGCCCTTGGCATCCACGCATCCGGCACGATCCACGTCCGTGTCAAAGACGATGCCCAGATCGGCACCGCTGTCCACGGTCGCCTCGGCCGCCATGCGCATGGCGGTCTTGTCCTCAGGGTTGGCAATATGGTTCGGGAAGGTGCCGTCCGGCTCCAAAAACCGACTGCCGGAAATGTCGGCGCCCAAGGGCGCCAGTACATTTTTGGCGTAGAACCCGCCGACGCCGTTGCCGGCATCCACAGCGATTTTATAGCCCAGAAGCGGCTGTTCCCCGCCGCCGATGCCGTCCCGGATCTGTCGGCGCAGGATCGCCGCATAGGTTTCCATAAAATCCACCGACTCTGCCTTGCCGCCCTCAGCGTCCGGGAAGTCGTTCGCCTCGGCAAGCGTCAGGATCGCCGCAATATCGCCGCCCTCCAGTCCGCCGTCCCGGGTGAAAAATTTCAACCCGTTTTTGTCCATGGGATGGTGGCTCGCCGTGATCTGCACGGCGCCGTCACACGAAAGCTCCACCGTTGTCAGGAACATCGCCGGCGTGGAGGACATCCCGCAGGATTTGACGCAAACGCCCATGGACAGCAATGCCGCCGTCACTGCGGCGTCGATGCGCTCGGAGGACACCCGGGAATCATGACCGACCGCCACCGTCAGCGTATCTTTTTTCGTATATGTACGCAGCCAACAGACAAAGCCCTTTGCCATGCGGGCAACGACCTCGTCGCTCAAATACAGCGGATCCTCCGTCTGTACACAGCCGTAGCCCCGAATATCCGTGCCGCTTTTGAATCCTTTCCAGTTCACCATTTGTTACCCCTCCCGTTTTTCCGAATCCGTAATCCGCAGCACTTCCTGCGCCGCCAGAGAAATACCCACCTTCGCCGAGTGGAAATTCAGTCCTCCCTGCATCCACACCGCAAACGGCTCCCGCAGGGGTGCATCGGCAGAAAGCTCAATAGAGGAACCCAAAATAAACGCACCCGCCGCCATAATGACCTTGCTGTCGTAACCGGGCATATCCCACGGTTCGGGCGTTGCCGCAGAATCCACGGGAGAGCCGCTTTGCAGTCCCTTACAGAATGCGATCAATTTTTCGCTCGATTGCAGCTTGAGTGCCTGAATAATGTCGTATCTCGGTTCCCATGATGCGGGCGTTGCCTCAAAGCCCATCTCCTCGAACAGCGCCGCCGCAAAGACCGCCGTCTTGAGCGCTTCGCCGGTCACATGGGGCGCATGGAACAGCCCCATGAACAAATTGCGGTTCATCCCGAGGGAAGCGCCAACCTCCGCACCCAGTCCGGGCGTAGTCATGCGATAAGCGCACAGCTCCACCAAATCCCTGCGTCCGGCAATATAGCCGCCGTTCTTCGCCAGTCCCCCGCCGGGGTTTTTGATCAGCGACCCGGCAATAATATCCGCACCCACGGAAAGCGGCTCGGTGCGCTGGACAAATTCGCCGTAGCAGTTGTCCACCATGACGACGGCGTCGCTGTTTTCCCGGGTGATCTTTACAATCTCGCCTATTTCCTCGACCGACAGGCTGGGGCGCAAAGAATAGCCCCGGGAGCGCTGGATATACACAAGGCGCACCTTCTGCGCACGCAATGCTTTGCGGATGCCGTCCAAGTCGGGCTTGCCGTCCCGCAGGGGGACTTCCCTGTACTGTACGCCGAAGTCGATGAGTGACCCTCTGCCGGGTTCGCAATGGATGCCGATGCTCGGCTGGATGGTGTCGTACGGCTCGCCCGTGACAGACAGCATCACATCTCCCGGACGCAGAAGTCCGAACAGTGCAACGGTCAGGGTATGCGTGCCGCAGGCAAAGCTGTGGCGCACCAGTGCGCTCTCGGCGCCCATGCTTTGGGCAAAGACGGCGTCCATGGTCTCCCGTCCGCTGTCGCCGTAGCCGTAGCCGGTACTCTCCGCAAAATGTCCCTCCCGCACACCGTTGTCGATAAACGCCCGAAGCACCTTTTGCTGGTTATATTCCGTCGTCGCCTCAATGGCAGCGAAGTACGGCGAAGCCTTTTCCATCGCCCGTGCGCTCAGGGCAGAAAGACGTTCGTCGAAGGTGAAAAATGGCATAGTGCAAATTCTCCGTTCCGGGTAAAACCCAATGATTCGTAAAAGCTGACCCGATGCGCACGGCACAAAATCTCCGCCCGTTTGCCGCACTGCGCCAGCCGCAGTACCAGATCGCCGCCCAGTCCCTGCCCTCGGCACGTATCCCTCGTCCCCACCGCACCGAGATAGACGGCGGTATCGGTGAGAAATAAGGCGGAAGCCGTGGACACAGCACGGTCGTTTTGGCGCACACAAAGGACGTTCGCCGTCCCCCTGCGCACCCGCAGGGCAAAATCACCGAGCCAAGCGTCATATTCGCCGGGGGTGAAGCCGCACGCTTTCAGCAGATCATACACCTCCCGGTAGCGGAAGGCGTCCTGATCGGGCGTGATACAGTCCGCCTGCGGTATGCGCTCCGTGTGTACATAGCGCATAATATGCCCGATGCAGTCCGGCGCAAAACCGAGGGATTCGGCGCTCTGTTTGTCGCAAAGCAGGGTTTGCAGTCCGAGAAAGTGCACAAACTCCCGCAGTTCGTCAAAGTCCGCATCGGAAGTACAGCAGAGTGTGCCGTCCGAAAACGCATCGGACAGCACGGCGGTGACGGCATCGCCCGCCTGCTGCACATAGACCGACACGCCGTCCCTGTCCAAGCCGTATGTGGCAAGGGTTGCGGCAATGCGTGTGCCGAAAATATCCCGCCTGCAAAACGCTTCTGCACCTGCCTGTGTGCGGCGGATCATTTCGCCAGCTCCTCGGCCAAAGCCGCCGCCAGATTGCGGGAGGCGATATAGTCCCGCTCGCAGATGACACAGGACGGAGAGTGCAGATAGCGGCAGGGCAGAGAAATCGCCTGCACCGCCACGCCGCCCCGTGTTTTAAAGATATGTCCCGCATCGTTGCCGCCTGCTACCACAGTTTTCGGCTGGGCAGGGATGCCCTTTTCGGCGGCAATGGCAAAGGTTTTTTCGTACATTTTCGGCAGGTACACGGTGCGCTTATCCATTTGCGACACCACCGCACCCTTGCCGAGCAGACAAACCTTCTTTTCCCCGCTCACGCCGTCCACATCCGAGGCCGTTGTCGCCTCCAGCACGATGGCATATTCCGGGTCTATGCGGTACGCTGCCGCCCCTGCGCCGCCCGTGCCGGTCTCCTCCTGTACGGTAAAGGCGAACCACAGGTCATATTCCGTTTCCCTGTGCAGAAGTTCCAGCAGGATCGCACAGCCTGCACGGTCGTCCAGCGCACGACCCTTCAGATAACCGTCCCCAAAGGGCACCACGGCGGAATCAAAATAGGCGCAGTCCCCGAGGGAAACATATTCCTCCGCCTGCGCCCTGTTTTCGGCGCCGATGTCGATCACCATTTCCTCCTGCTTGGGGTACTGCTTTTCCTCGTCGCCGTGCAAAAGGTGCACGGGCTTCATGCCCAAAACGCCGCTCACAAGCTGTTTGCCCACACGCACAGCCTTGCCGCACAGCGCCGACACGCTGATGCCGCCCACATTGCCGAATTTCAGGAAGCCCTCCTCGGTGATGTGGGTGATCATCATGCCCACTTCGTCCATGTGCGCACAGAGCATCACCCGGTGTGCCGCCCTCTTTTTGCCCTTTTTGAACACGATGAGGTTGCCGATGGCGTCCACGGAATACTCAACATTTTCAGGGAGTTCGGAAATAATATAGTCACGCACGGCATCCTCCCGCCCGGAGGTACCGTACAGGGAGCAAAGCGCAGTCAATCGTTCGATCATACGGTTTCGCCCTCCTTTTCCACATACAGTGCCAAAAGCTGTGCAGTACTTTCAATATCCCGCAGGTCGCAGACCTCCACGCAGGTATGCATATTGCGAATCGGGATAGACAGCAGACCGTTTCGGCGTCCGCACTTGGAAAAGCCGTAGTCCTCGGCGTTGGTGCCTGTTTTGCCGGGCATGACCTCCACGGTATAGGGAATGCCCGCATCTTTCGCCAGAGATTGCAGACGGTCGCTGACACAAAAGCTCAGCGCAGAGGAAACGCCGACCAGCGTCCCCTTGCCCATGGGCTTTCCCTGCACATTGTCCACGCCCGGCTGGGTCGCAAAGCTGACATCCACACAGATCGCCGTGGCATCGTCACTTTGGAAAGCGGCGCCGATGGCACCGCCGCCGGTCACTTCCTCCTGCACGGAAAAAACGACCGTCAGCTTTTTGCGGATATTCTTCTCTTTCAAAATGTCCAGCGCACGCAGAATCGCCGCCATGCCTGCACGGTCGTCGATGGCGGCGCCGCAGACACGGCTGCCGAGCATTTTGCGCATCCCGCCCAAAAGCAGGACACGGTCCCCGGGCGCAATGCATTGTTTTGCTTGCTCCCCGGTCATGCCCACATCCACGGCGATGTCTCCCCAGTCCGGGACGGTACTCTCCCCCTTCAGAAGATGGGGCGGCACGGAAACCACCACGCCATACACTTCCCTTTTGCCGAGGATCTTCACCTCTTGACACGCCATGGTGCGTAAATCGGCGCCGCCGCACTTGCCGACCTTGACGAAGCCCTCGTCCGTCACATGGGTGACCATCAGCCCGATACGGTCGAGGTGCGCATCCAAAAGGATGCCGTCCCCCTCGCCCTGCATCTCCCCGATCACACTGCCGAGGGCATCCCGGCGCACGGGCATATAGGCAGACAGCAGTTTTTCTGCCGTCTTTGCTGCATCGTCCTCCGCACCGCAGATGCCCGGCACGGAAAGCAGCTCTGTCAGTAACTGTTCTGTATTCATTGCGGTTTCTCCTTGTTGATCTCCCCGGTAGCCTTGCGCAGAAGCGCACCCTCCTGCACCGGGAAAGGAACCTTAAATTTGAAGTGCATCATGGGATGCGGCACCGATTCGAGCATTTCCCCCTCCTCGGTTTGCAATTCCTGCACCTTGACCGTCATGGGAGGCTTGCCCTTTTCCAGAATCTCCACTTCATCGCCGTTCCAGAATTTGTTGCGCTGTTCACAGTGGAGATATTCGCCATCGCAGGACAGCGCCAGCGCACAGGTCTCGTAGTAGCGGCGGTAGACGCCGTCATAAAAAATCTCGGCATTCTCCCGGGGAGAGCCGAAGAAAAAGCCTGTGCAGTACTCACGGTGACTGACTTTATACACCTCGTCCAATATCCACTGCTCGGGGACATAATCGGGCGAGGGATTTTGCAAATAGCCGTCGATGGCACAGCGGTAGGCGTTGACCACCACGGAAACGTAGTACGGCGATTTGGCACGTCCCTCGATTTTGAACGAGGTGATCCCCGCTTCCACAAGCTCCGGGATGTGGCGGATCATGCACATATCCCGGGCATTGAGGATATATGTACCGTCCCCGTCCTCCCCGATAGGGTAAAATTCGCCGGGGCGCTTTTCCTCCTGCAAATGGTATGTCCAGCGGCACGGCTGTGCGCAGTCACCCCGGTTGGAGTCCCGCCCCGTCAGATAATTGGACAGCAGACATCTGCCGGAAAAGGACACGCACATGGCGCCGTGGACAAAGCACTCGATCTCCATATCCTCGGGAATATGCGCCCGCATTTCCCGCAGCTCCCGCAAAGACAATTCCCTTGCCGGGATGACCCGTTTCGCCCCCAATTCATAAAAGGCGTTGGCGGTTTCGTAGTTGGTGATCCCCGCCTGGGTGGAGATGTGTATCTCCATGTTGGGCGTGACACGGCGAATCAGGCGCAGCGTGCCGAAATCGGTGGCAATGAATGCATCGACCCCGCAAGCCTCTGCCTTCGGCAAAAACGCTTCCATATCCGACAGCTCATCGTTTCTCGGCAGGGTGTTGCAGGTCAGGTACACCCGCACACCATGGGCATGGGCATAAGTCACGGCGTCCTGCAGCGCATCCAAGGTAAAGTTGCTCGGCGCAGTACGCATACCAAACTGCGTACCTGCAAGATACACCGCATCCGCACCGAACTGCACCGCCGAACGCAGTGCGTCCATATCGCCTGCCGGCGCCAAAAGCTCCGGAGTTTTTCTGAGTATTGCCATGGTTTCACTTCCTGTTTAGCCTGCATTGCGCAGGGCGATCTCCGTTTTATAGCGGTTATGCTCGGCGTTGGTACGGGCAAGGTAAATGTTGCCCTGCTTGTCGTGCTGGAAATAGTAGTAATCCGTTTCGTCCGGGTACAGCGCCGCTCGAATCGCCGCTTCGCCGGGATTGCAGATGGGACCTGCGGGCAGCTTGGGACAGGCGTAGGTATTGTACGCCTGACGGTATTTTGCGCCCAGCGATTCGCCCACCACGGGCGTGACGTAGTTGTCGATGTAGTTGTAGGTCGAGTCGCAGTCCAGCGTCGGGAAGCCTGTGGGATTGTTTAAACGGTTGTGCAGAACGGAAGAAACCTGCGTCATCTGTTCCTCGTTGGCCGCCTCACGCTGGATGATGGAGGCGATGCGGATGATCTCGTCCACGGAGTAGCCCAGTTCGTCGGCACGCTGTTGGTACTCATCCGTCCAGATCTCGCCGAAGCGGTCAAGGAAACGCTTGAGCACGCTGCTGGCGTTGTTGTCCACAAAGAACTCGTAGGTATCCGGGAACAGGTACCCCTCTAACAAAAGGTACCGTGCGTCGGTATTGGCAGATTTGGCACTCGACAAAAACGGTTCGTTGAAGTTGGAATTCTGAATGGTCTTGTAGAGGTAATCCGCTTCGCAGACCCCGTACTTTTCCAGCTTGTCAAAGATTTGCTTGGCCGACCAGCCCTCGGGGAAATACAGCGTGACCGTTTCGGTCAGCTGCTGGTTCTCCTTGACACGGTTGAGCATCCCCTCCAGACCCATGCTCGCCTTGAGCGTCACGATGCCCGACACATACACCGGTTCCTTTTTGGCGGAGCGGATCTTGTTCTCCACCTTATAAAACAGCTTGCAGATCAACGGACGCTTCACCAGACCCTCCTTGGCCAAAACGTGGATCACGTCCTCCGTGGTGGCGTCGTCCGGTATCTCCACTGCCACAGGTTCGGAGCTGCGGTTGATGGCAAGGATGTCATTGACGGCAGAGATTCCGATGCCCGACAGCAAAGCCGTGCACAAAAACACCGAGATCAGCACCTTGGCCGTCGCCGTGAGATAGCTGACTTTTTTCTTCTTTTTCTTCTTTTTGGTGCCGGTGGGTTTCGTTGTCTGCCTCGTCTGCACCGGTTGAGGGCGGCGAGGCTCCACGGGACGGGGCGTCTGCACCGGCTCCTGCACCGCTGATTTTCTTGAATGGTTGGAAAAGTAAACCTCTCCCTTGTACACCGGCTGGTTCTGCGCATAGGGCATATCGCCGAAGCCGCCCACATCATCGTCGATGTGAACGTGGAAATTGCGCACCTTTTCACTGCGGTCACTGTATGTGCCGCTGTCTTCACTGCGCAGATTGCGCTCATGCTCATCCATAGTGTAAACCTCCTTGAGAGATTGTATCAAAAGTCGAATAACCCGAAGCCGTCACGACGGAATGCATCGGAACATCCCACGGCTCTTTGGGCAAAGCATCCGATAATGTATAGCAAAGCGCCATGGTCAACATGGGCGTCTTTTGCAAAAAGCGGTCGTAATACCCACCGCCGAAGCCGAGCCTCGTGCCGCATTTGTCCACCGCCAGCGCCGGCACGATGCACAGATCCTGCTTTTGCGGCCATATCGCCGAGCAGTGCGAGTGCGGCTCCAAAATTCCGTAGGCGCCGGCTTCCAGCGCCGCTTCGTTGTCCACACGGTGAAAGGTCATCGTCCGATTCTCCCCGCACCGGGGCACGGCAACCGTCTTGTCCATTGCCCATGCCGCACGCAGGATGCGGCGGGTATCCACCTCCGAAGGCATGGACACATACAGGAAAACGGTCTGCGCCTCACGGAACGCTCCGCTTTGCAGAACGTATTGTGCAATGATCGCATCCCTTTGCGCTTTATCGGTCATGGAACGGCGTTCCCGCAAAAACCGGCTGCGAAGCTCCGCCTTGGTCATGGGCACTGGATGGCGTCGTGGATCTGTTGAGCCGTCTCTGCGCCGCAGAGTGCCTGCGTGATGCAAAAGCCGAAATCCAGCGCCACACCCGCACCCTTGGCAGTGATAATATTGCCGTCCCGGCAAACGCTGTCCGGGGACAGCTCGGCGCCGAGAAGATCCTTTTCAAATCCGGGAAAACAGGTTGCCCGCTTGCCCGCCAGCAGTCCCATGTGTCCGAGAATGGACGGGGCGGCGCAGATGGCACAGACCAGACCGCCCTGCTCATATGTTTGACGCACCAAACGGCAGACCGTCTCGCTCTTTTCCAAATTCAGCGTACCCGGCATTCCGCCCGGCAGGATCACCGCCTCGGGCTGTTCTGCCAGAGAATCCACCGTGACATCACAGACAACAGGGATGCCGTGGGCGCCCATCACGGTACTGCCCGTGACGCCCACCGTCTTGACACACTGCCCTGCACGGCGCAGGATGTCCAGCGGCGCCAGCGCCTCGATCTCCTCAAAGCCTTCAGCTAAAAATAAATAGATCATATGTGCATCTCCTATTCCATGGGAAAGCTTAAAAAAGCATTTTCAAGCGGTATTGTTTGCCGTGCGCTCCACAGCATCCCGCCCTTTTGCAGTCTGCCGATGGGTGCATCCGCAGGCAAAATCAGCGTCAGCTCGTTCTCTGTGGTCAGAGACAGCAAAGCGTGGACGCCTTTGCCGAAGTTTTCCGGCGCAGAAAGCAGGAAACACTCCTCCCCCACTGCGGCAAACGCCGAAGCATCTGCGGCGGTATAGGCACCACGAAACTTTGCCTGCTCTCGCAAAGCATAGTCCAAAGACGGCTCTGACCAGAGAATGCCGTCTCTCGTCTGCTGATCCCGAAGCAGGAACGCCTTGGCCTGCGCCGGGTCGCAGGATGCCGCAGCGGCAAACGGCGCGAGCGCTTCCCGACTGCCGTGCCAGACTTTTCGGGAGAAAGCTTCTTGGAACCCGAAGCGCTCGTAGTAGCGGTAAAGTCCGTCCCCGGCGGGCAGCAGTACGATCCCGTCCGTTTTTTCCGCAAGGCACCTTTGCTGTGCGGCACGGAGCAGATCTCCCATATAACCATGCCCACGGTACTGCGGCAGTGTGGCGGCGGCAAAAAGATAATAGACCGAGAAGATTTCCTCGGCTGCTTTCAGCTTTGCGGACAACAGAAACAGCTGGGAAACGACGGCACTGCTTTGGGTGTACACCAGCGTATGGGGCAGTGCACAGCGATTGTCCAGAAAAAAACGGATGTACGCTTCGCTGTCCCCAAACACGGTTTGCCAAACGTGAACGATCTGCGGCAGATCGTCCCGGGTCGCCGCACGAATTTCAGTCTTTGCAAATGGCTTCATATTTTTTCAGCAGTTTATACGGGTGGTAGGACAGCTTTGCCTTGCGCAGTCCCTCGTCGCCCGTATCCTCCTCACGGTTAATGTAGCGGTACTCCCGGAGCGTCCGTGCGGCAAACTCCCGATTGATCATCGGATAGGCGCCGCGCACATCGGCAAACGCCTTTTCAAAATGCGTGCAGAACATTCGGCTGCTCATCTCTTCGCCGATGGTGAACGCCACCACTTCTCCGCCCTTGCGCAGAAGCGCACCTTTGAATCCCAGCGCCGCATAGTTGTCAAATGCCCGCATCAGCGCCTGACACTCCTGCCGAAGTTCTTCCTCATTTTTGGCGATATTTTTTTGCAGCCACTGCTTGTCCATTTCGATGCAGTCTGGCAGATTGTCGGGGGTGATCTCCTCATATGTCCAATCCCCGTCCCGCTCAAAGGCGGCGATGTGGTTGCGCTTGCCGTGATACTTTTTCCCGGACAGCGCCGCCAGATCGGACTGCGCATAAATATAGTCAAAAAAATCTCTGTTTTCTCTAAAAAGAAAGCGATCGGGATAGAGCGTTTCCAAAAGCGTTTTGTCCTCTTGCGTCACACCGAAAAAGCGCAGCAGGTTGCCCCTTTGCACAGCGTCCCGGTGCAGCTCGTCCACCGCTTTGCGCAAATCGCCGTGCCCCATGGGGAAACAGTACATCCCGTCCTCCGTACCGCTCAGGGAAATAAAATAGTCCTCAAAGCGAACGATGCGTGTTTTGTACACAGGGCTCCAGACAAACACGTTGCCGAAGCAGTACTCACAGCTCTCCCTACCCGCAGACTCGATCAACGCCGTGACCCACTGCCTGTCCTCGATCTGCGGATCCTTAAAATCCAACATATCCGTTAAATCTCCTTTGATACGATCTGCGCCGTTTGCGCAGCGATACTTTCGATACTGTGCGGTGCGTCGCCGTCTGCACAGTCGAGCACGTGCCACCCGAGCCTTTGCGCCGCATACAGCGCCGCCGTGCGGCAAGAGCGCAAATAGGCTATGTTGGCTTCGTGAATATCCTTTTTGGCGGCGTCGCCCTCATAGCGCTTGAGAAGAAGTTTTTGGGAAATGTCAATGGGCATATCCAGATAGACCACGCAATCGGGTCTGGGCACGCCGAGCTTGTCGTACTCGAAATCCTCCAGCCAGCAAAGGTACTCGTCCCATTGCGCACGGGGCAGCTTTTGCAGCTGATGGTACGCATTGGAGGTGGTGTAGCGGTCTGCCAAAATGATCTGTCCCGCTTCGTAGTCCGCCTTCCATTTGCGCAGGTAGTTGGCCGCTCTGTCCACGGCGTAAAAGGCGGAAGCCGTGTATGCATTGACGCTCTGCGGATCGGTGCCGAATGCGCCGCCGAGATACATCCGTACCAGGGCGCTGGAGTCGTCCTCGTAGTCGGGAAGCTTGATTTTGCGGGTGGTTTTTCCCATGGCGATGAGCGCCTTTTCCAGCTCCAAAAGCTGTGTGCTCTTTCCGCTCCCGTCCAGTCCTTCCAATACGATCAGCTTGCCGGCCATATCCATTTCCTCCATAATTTGTGCGGTGTTGCCTTAACAAATTCTTCCTCATGTTAAAGTTTATTATACATTATCGCAGGATAAAAATCAATAGGCAAGACACAAAGTCCGTGCGCAAATAAAAAAAGCAGACAGGCGCAGCCGCCCTTCAAAAAAAGCTGCCGTCCCCTGTCTGCGATCTGCGCAGAAATTATCTGAATTGGAAAAATAAAAATCCCCCGACACACGCCGTTTGCACAAGGAAAATACACGGAATGCCGAGCATGAATTTTTTGTGCCGTGTTTTGTGCCGAATCAGGCGCATGGCTGTGTACATCGCCGCACTGCCGCCCAGCACCGCCAGAAGCAAGAGTGTCTTTTCCGGCACACGACGGCGGTGCGCTTGGGCGTTTCGTTTGTCCAAAACCGTCACGAAAACGGATAGTGCAGAAACAAACAGGATATAATACACAAAAAAGCGCATTTCTCTCCCTCCTGCGTACAGCATACCACACTTTTGTGTTTTCGGCAATGGCTTTTGAATTGACGAAAAAAGGCGGATATGCTATAATATTGTGCAGTGTACGGGATGTGCCGCTTTCGGGTACGGCGCTGTTCATTCCCGTTTTCGAGGAGGCACCTATGGATTATCAAGAAGAACTGTCGCAAAAGCGGGAGAAGCTGGCCGTTGTGGGGCTTGGCTATGTGGGGCTGCCGCTGGCGGTGGCCTTCGCAAAGGGATTTGACGTGATCGGGTTCGATCTGAACGCAGACAAGATCGCACTGTACAAGGCGGGCAAAGATCCGACGGGCGAGGTTGGCGATTCCGCTGTCGCCGCTTCTTCGATACATTTCACCTGCGACGAAGCCGAACTGCGCAGGGCGAAGTTTACCATTGTCGCCGTACCCACCCCCATCAATCAGGACAAGACCCCTGATCTCACCCCCGTTGTCGGCGCCAGCGAAACCGTCGGGCGCAACCTTTCGGCGGGCACCGTGGTCGTCTACGAATCCACCGTCTATCCCGGCGTGACGGAGGACGTGTGTATTCCCATTCTTGAGAAAGAATCGGGTCTTGTTTGCGGCAGGGATTTCTTTGTCGGCTATTCCCCCGAGCGCATCAATCCCGGCGACCGGGTGCATACATTGCCGAAGATTCGCAAGATCGTTTCCGGCATAAACAGGGAGATCTGCGACCAAATCGCCCGGGTGTACGATGCCGTGATCGAGGCGGGCACCTACTGCGTTTCCTCCATCAAAACGGCGGAGGCGATCAAGGTGGCGGAGAACAGCCAGCGGGACATCAATATCGCCTTTATGAACGAGCTGGCGATGGTCTTTGACCGCATGGGTATCGACACCGGCGAAGTCGTGGATGGCATGAACACGAAATGGAACGCCCTCGGCTTCCGTCCCGGTCTTGTGGGCGGGCACTGCATCGGCGTTGACCCGTACTACTTCACCTATGAAGCGGAAAAGCTCGGCTACCACAGCCGCCTCATTTTAGCCGGGCGGCAGATCAACGACGGCATGGGACAGTTCGTCGCCGACGCCGCCATTCGGGAAATGACTCTCTGCGGCAAGACCGTCCGCAGTGCCCGTGTTGCCGTGCTGGGACTGACGTTTAAGGAAAACTGTCCCGATATCCGCAACTCCAAGGTGGTCGATATTCTCAAGCGGCTGGCAGAGTACGGCGTACAGCCCTTTGTCACAGACCCCTACGCCGACAGCGCAGAGGTACTGCACGAATACGGCATCGAGCTTTGCGCCGAGGAAGAGCTGCACGATATGGACTGTGTGATTGCCGCCGTTGCCCACGACCAATACAGGCAGGCGGGACTGCCCGCCGTATGCGCCCTGTTCGGCGAGGGGGAAAAGGTTCTGATTGACGTCAAGGGAATCTTTCGTCCCGAGGAAACGGCGGCTCTCGGGATCCGCCACTGGAGACTGTGATGCCATGCGTTGTGTCTTCGTTCTTTTTGGAAAAGAGCGGAGGCATTTTCGTTTTATTTGCAAAAAATTTTCCATAACCTCTTTATTTTTTTAGCAAAAAACGCTATAATGTAGTATAGCAATTCTCAAAAAGGGGTAATTCATATGCAAACTGTTCAACCGTCCGCATTGCCGCGCGCCGCATATCCGGAGGAGGTCGGCGTTTCCTCATTGGACATCGCCGCCTACATAAAGGATCTCCAAGATTCCGGCATTGAGGCACACAGCATCATGATCCTGCGTGAGGGCAAGGTCGCCTTTGAGACATGGCGTGCGCCGTACACGCCCGATATGCCCCACGCCATGTATTCCGTCAGCAAATCCATCACCTCCATTGCCGCAGGTTTTGCCGTGGAGGAAGGCTTTTTTGCCCCGCAGACCAAGGTGCTGGATATTTTTCCCGAGTACCGCACGGAGGGCTACGACAAAAAGCTGGAAAAGATCACCGTTCGCCATCTGCTGAACATGACCGCCGGCAAGGACGTCAGCCTGCTTGCCGACAAGTCCAAGGGAAGCTGGCAGAAACAGTTTTTGGATTCCAAATGGTACGCCGATCCCGACGACGGAGAATGGCGCTACATCAGCGAATGCTCCTACATGGTCTGCGCCTGCATCAAGCGCACCACCGGAATGTCCGTACTCTCGTTCCTGACGCCACGTCTCTTTGAGCCGCTGGGCTTTGGACGTGTGCCGTTCTGGGAGGTGGACAGCGAGGGCATTGAGGCAGGCGGATGGGGCATATACATGACCACCGAGGAGCTGGCGAAAATCGCACTTTGTATGCTCAACAACGGTGTTTTCGAGGGCAAGCAGGTCATCCCGGCTCGCTGGGTCGCCGAGGCGACACGCAAGCAGGCCAATCCCGAACGCTACTCCGAGATCGACAACCGTGCCGGCTACGGCTACTTTTTCTGGCACAACGGCATCGTGCCCAACTCCTTCCGTATGGACGGAATGTTCTCCCAGTTCGCCGTCTGTTTCAAGGACTACAATGCTGTTCTGGTCGTTACCTCCTGCGAAATCGAAGAACAAAAATCCCGAGACTGCATCTGGCGGCATTTCCCCGCCGCATTTCTTCCCGCACCGCAGAGCGACAAAAACTACCAAAAAAACCGGGAACAGCTTGTACTGGAGCCGCTCCCGGAGCTGCACGCCATGCCCCACAGCACGCTCGAACAGACCATCGCCGGACGGGAGATCTCCTTCAAAAAGCCTGCCCTGCTCAACAGCGTCAACTTTCCCGTCAGTATGCTTCCGCTGGCGTCCGTGTATATGTCCGCCGACCGTGCCGGCAACATCGACAAGGTCTCCTTCCGCTTTGAGGAGGACGTGTGCTACATGACATGGAGCGAGGGGGAAGCCACCAACACCATCGCCTGCGGCATGGACGGAAGTCCCCGGCACTCGCACATCCACCTGGCCGGCATCGACTACACCGCCCGATGCAGTGCCGCATGGGAAAGTGAAAATTCCCTGGCGATTTGGTTCCGCCCCATGGAAAGCGTTTGCCAGCGCCGCTGGACGTTTGTGTTCGCTGAAAACGGCACTGTCCAAGCGATTCCCCGCAGTATGCCCAGCATCAAAACCATGGTCAAGTATTTGTGCGATTCCATGGACGATTTCATCGACAGCAAGGCCGTCTCCAACGCCGCCAAAACCGCTGCCATGAAGATGTACGGCATCGTGGAACCCATCCACAAGGGCAAGTTTACCGACACCGATTCCCCGGAAGAATAAGGAGGTCACCATGTTTACAGCCCAATTTATCGCCGCACTTGTCCTCGCAGGCATTACGGCGGCGTCCATGCCCTACTACTGCAAGCTCACTTTCCCCGGCAAGAGCAGAACGACGCTCCTTTTCAAAATGGGGCTGTCCTTCCTTTTTGTCCTCACCGCCGTTTTGGCGCTTTCCGCCGCCCCGAAAAAGTTTTCCTACTGTATCGTCATGCTCGTCGGTTTTCTGTGCGCCTTTGTGGGCGACTTCTTTTTGGGCAGGAGTGAAAAGCTGAAGTATTTTGTCATCGGTTCCTGCTTTTTCACCGCCGCCCATGCGCTCTATATCACCGCTTTTTCCTTAGCCGCCAAGGCGCTCACGCCGGATGTCCCGTGGTTCAACGGCATGGAGATCGGCATTTATCTTTCCCTCGTCAGCATCATGGCGCTAATCTTTATTTGGAAAAAACCGCCGTTCCACAAGCTGATTCTTGGGATGTTCGCCTACCTGTGCGTGATCGCGCTCATGGTCACCAAGGCGCTCGGGCTGGGCATTCGCCTGTTCGGCACCTCTCCCGTCACCATTCTGCTGCCTCTCGGCGCACTGTCTTTTATCTGCTCGGACTACACGCTGGGCATGATGCGCTTCAAAATGCATGAGCGCACCAAACCCTTTAAGGCGTTCAGCACTGTAACCTACTTCGCCGCACAAATGCTGCTGGCCTTGTCGATGTTTACCCTGATCCGACTTTAAGGCTGCACCGCACAAAGTGCGGCGTATGCCTTGTTTGAATCTTACTTCGCAATCCGCACACCCCGATTGTGCGGTGTTGCCTGAATGTGAAAGAAGGTTTGTTTGTGGAAATCAAAAAACACTGGTACAAAGAAATGGTCGTCTACCAAATCTGGCCCCGCAGCTTCTGCGACGGCAACGGGGACGGTATCGGCGACCTGACGGGTGTTCTCTCGAAGCTCGACTATTTGCAGGATCTGGGTGTCAACGCCATCTGGTTCTCGCCCCTGTACTGCTCTCCCAACGCCGACTACGGCTATGACATCGCCGACTACCGCAACATCTCTCCCGAGTACGGCACCCTGGAGCAGTTCCGGCAGGTTGTGCAGGAAGCCCACAAACGGGGCATGCGCATCATCATGGATTTGGTCGTCAACCACACCTCCGACGAACACGAATGGTTCAAAAAAGGGGCGGCGGACAAAAACAGTCCCTACCACGACTACTACTTCTGGCGCAAGGGCAAGGGCAAGAATCCGCCCAACAACTGGAAGTCCGTTTTCGAGGGCGGCGCATGGGAATACAACAAGGACTTGGACGAATACTACCTGCACGTTTTCGCCAAGAAGCAGCCTGACCTGAACATGGATAATCCCGCCGTGCGTGAGGAAGTCAAGCAGATCATGCGCTACTGGCTGGACATGGGGGTGGACGGATTCCGTGAGGACGTCATCACCTACATCTCCAAAGCCGAGGGTCTGCCCAACGGCATTCCTCTGCCCGTCGGCACAGGAATCGAGCATTACACCGTCGGTCCGCATCTGTATGAATATCTCTCCGAGTTCCGCCATGACGTGCTCGACCACTACGACTGCTTCACCGTGGGCGAAGCGCCCATGATGACCCCAAAGCTTGCCCGCACCTTTATCGCCGAAAACGACAAACAGGTACTCAACCTCATGTTCCACTTCCAGCACCAGGAAGCGGACTGCTTCCTGACCGACTGGCTGCACACGCCGCTGAGCCTCAAAAAGATGAAGAAGGCATTCTCCACCTGGCAAAAGGAAATGTACGGCGATGCGTGGAATGCGCTGTACATCGAGAACCACGACCATCCCCGTGCCGTTGACCGCTTCGGCAGTGTCCGATACCAAAAGCAGAGCGCAAAAATGCTCGCCGCCATGTACATCTGCCAGTGCGGTACGCCGTTCATCTATCAGGGACAGGAAATCGGCATGACCAATACCACGTTCCGTTCGCTGGACGAGTTCAAGGATGTGGTCACCTTCAACAACGCCAAGGTCTTTGCCAAGTTCGGCATCAAGGGCGAACGTTTTCTGAAGATCGCCAACAAGTGCTCCCGGGAACAGTCCCGCACCCCTGTACAGTGGGACGGCACCGAAAACGCCGGTTTCACCACGGGTACGCCGTGGATGCCGGTCAATCCCAATTATACCGAAATCAACGTTGCCGACCAGCAAAAAGACCCCGATTCCGTGCTGAATTTCTACAAAAAGCTTTTGAAATTCCGCAAGGAAAACGAGATCGTCATTTACGGCTCCTACGAGGAGCACTGCAAGGACAGCAGCACCCTGTACGTCTACTCCCGGGAATACGAGGGCAAGCGGATGCTGGTGGTCTGCTCCTTCACGGAAAAGCCCGTCCGCTTCACTGCCCCCGATGGCTTCGACCTGTCCAATGCCGAGTTGGTTCTGCAAAACTACGACGTCCTGTACAACAGCAACTCCTTTCTCACCAAGCCCTACGAGGTACGGGTATATATGCTGTAAAATGCGACAGCCCCTTGTTCTTATATTTTGTTGTGTTCCTTGAGAATTTTACGAATCCACTTCTCGCTGTATGCGTAGCGTGTGGCAAGCTGTTTGATGTTGTGTCCGTTGTACTCGTCCGCAATTTTTTCGGCGAGGAATGTGCGGTCAAACAGCTCCACCGGCAGAGATAGTGTCTGTCCGCGGTACGTCTCGTGCAGGAGCAAGACCGCTTCCACGCCCAAAAGATACGACAGATCACGGTAGGCGCCGTTGAGTTTTTCGCACTCGATTTCATCGGGTCTGAGCCGAATCCGCAATCCCTGCATCAGTCTCCCTCCCTGCCCTGCCGAGCGTCCATTCTGTCGAGTATCCGACGCAAGGAACGCCGAAACCGCACGCCGCAATCGTCCAGCTTTTGCCCAAGGGTTGCGCCGTCTGCTCTGTGGAGCTTCCACAAGACGAACAGCGGAAAAAGCGCCAGTAAAAATGTTCCCATACAATCACCTCATCTGTATTTGTATGGCTTCATTATACCGGCGCACATGGACAGAAGTTGTCCATGGAACAGTTCTTTAGAAAAAAACAGAAGTTTTTTCGGAGTATTTATCCGAGGAAAACTTCTGTTTTTCTTTTCCTTATTTTCTTCTCGAAATGCGGCAGTCTCTTTTCAGGATCGGATATTTTGTACCTTGTTCCCCTGTGCCCCCAGCCACATGAGGATGCCGTCACCGTAGGACTCGGCGGTGATGGTATACACGCCGTCCTTTTGTGCAATAACCTTGGCGGTGGGCACTTTATCGAGCATCGCTTCCAGCACGCCCGTATACTCAAAGGTCACCCTGCGCAGAGGACCCATGTACATAAACTGGATGCGTTTGCGAAATTCGCCGTCCTGAAAGCGATCCTTGTACGGGACAGCAAACCGCTCGCCCGTAGGCTCAACGTGTTCCATGCGGTCGATACGAAACACGATGGGATAATCCGTCTTGTCCGCACCGTCAAATGCGATGCAATAAAAATAGAACTCGGAAAACAGGATCCCCACCGGCTTCATGACACGGCGGCTTTTTTTGCCGTCCTGCCGTGTGTAGTCGAAGGCAATCATTTGGTGCGCAACGATGTACCGGGACAATTCCCAAATCGGCGCCAAGAGCGCTTTGCCGTGGTGCGGCGGAATGTAGTTGAACATCTCGTTGCGGATGAGTTCCTCCGCCACGGCTCGGTCTGCGGGTGCAATTTGGGCAATCAGCTTCTCCACAAGGCGGGATAGCTCCTGCTTGGGAAACGCTCGGCTTTCCAGCAGGATCTTGCACAGTGCCAGCGCTTCCTCATTGGTCATCCATTCCCGCTCCTGCCGCACCAGAGTGTAGCAGTTGCCGGCTCGGTCATATGTAAGCGTCATTTCCGCTTCATCCCCGTGCAGTTCGGCAATGTAGGCACGCAGGTCATCCATGTCCCGCTGAACGGTTTTCAGCGAGACACCGTACGCATCGGCAAGACTTTGTTTGTATAGCCGTTCGCCCTTGTTGAGCCGCTCGTACATATTGAGCAGGCGAAAGCTTTTCTCTGCGGCGAAGCCCATAGCGTTACACTTTGGGGGGCAGGCACTCGAGGATTGCCATATTACCGCTGATCTCAAAATCCGCCGCTTTGGCGGGGATAAACAGGCACTCGCCCTTTTGCACCGGAATGCCGGCGACGGTGCCGCTCCCCTCGGTCACGGTATAGGCACAGGGCTTGCCCGTACAGGCACGGGTAAAGTCGCCGTTTACGTCGATGCGGCGCAGAGAGAAATACGGCGTGCGGTCATAGGAGATGAGCTCTGTGACGGTGTGGCTCTCGTCCCGCTCCACTTCCTGCGGCTGCAGCTTATACTTCTCCAGCAGTGCTTCCTCGGAGAAGCGGGTATAGTGGAAGCAGTCGAACATCTTGTCGAAGCCGATACCCATATGGCACAGAAAATCGGGCAGCTTCTCCCCCTTGGTATTGCACTTTTCCAAGCTGATGGTGTAGTCGGTCGGCTCCTGAATCTCCAAAAGAAAACAGCCGGGACCGATGGCGTGGGGTGTACCGCCCTCAATGATAAACACATCGCCCTTTTTCACAGGAATCTTGTGCATCAGAGCCGCCATACCGGCGATGTCCTGCTTGTCGAACAGCTCATGCAGCTGTTCCTTGGTCACGTCCTCCTTGAAGCCCAGCAGGATATGCGGCGCTTCGCCGCCGATCTCTCTGCCGTCGAGGATATACCATGCTTCGGTCTTGCCGTAGTCGGAGTGGAACAACTGTTTCGCCGCCTGCTTGTCCGGATGCACCTGAATCGGCAGACGCTCTGCAGAGTCGAGGAACTTGGTCAGCACGCCGAAGTTGACGCCCAGCGCCTCGATGTGTTTTGCACCGAGATATCCCTCGGGGTCGGCGTCAATCAAATCCTTGAGATAGGCAGTGCCGTTCTCCGTCTCCACACGGCTCAAACCCTCCCGCTCGGGCGTATCCTCCCGGGGCGGATTATTCGCCGAGACCACGGATGCCAGCCAGTCCTCCGGGAAATAGCCGTCCTCGCCGTCCTCTCCGCGCAGTTTATCGAGAAGCAAACCGCCGAGATAGATTCTCCACACACGGTTTGGCAGCATTTTTAAAGGCTTATAGTTTTCCATATCGTCATCTCCTTTGCCAACAGTATACAGCCTTTGGCACAAAAAAGCAATCCAAAATTGACAGAACGTCCAAAAAACGGTATAATAATCTGAAAGGAGTGAGCGTATGAAAACAATCTTGGTCACAGGCGGCGCCGGATTTATCGGCTCCAACTTTGTGCACTATATGCTGGAAAAGCACGACGATCTGCACGTTCTTAACCTCGACGCACTCACCTATGCGGGCAATTTGGAGAATCTGCGGGATGTGGAAACGCACCCCCGCTACACCTTTATCCACGGCGATATCCGGGACAAGGACACGGTGGACGGCATCTTTGAGCGGTACACGGTGGATTATGTGGTCAACTTTGCCGCAGAAAGCCACGTAGACCGCAGCATCACCCATCCCGAAATCTTTCTGTCCACCAACATTCTGGGCACCGGCGTCCTGCTGGACAGCGCAAAACGTCATTGGAGTGACCGCCCCGAGGACAAATATTGCCGCACCTATCGGGAGGGCGTAAAGTTTTTGCAGGTCTCCACGGACGAAGTCTACGGTGCGCTGGGCAAAACAGGACTGTTCACGGAAACCTCGCCCCTGTCTCCCAACAGCCCCTACTCCGCATCCAAGACCAGCGCTGACCTGCTGGTGCGTGCTTACGGTGAGACGTATGGTTTGCCCGTCAACATCACCCGCTGCTCCAACAACTACGGTCCGTAGCAGTTCCCCGAAAAGCTGATCCCCCTGATGATCCACAACTGCCTGCACGACAAGCCTCTGCCCGTCTACGGGGACGGAATGCAGGTGCGGGACTGGCTGCACGTGCGTGACCACTGCGCCGCCATCGACACCGTTTTGATGCACGGCAAACCCTCCGAAATTTACAACATCGGCGGCAACAACGAAAAGGCGAACATTGAGATCGTCCGCCTTATCCTGCAATCCACGGGCAAGAGTGAAAATCTCATTCGCCATGTCAAGGACAGACCCGGGCACGACCGCCGCTACGCCATTGACAACACCAAAATCACCACCGAACTCCACTGGGCACCGCAATACACGTTTGCGCAGGGCATGGCGGAAACGGTGGATTGGTACCTGCACCACACGCAGTGGGTGGAGAACATCGTCAACGGCGAGTACCAAAACTACTACCGCAAGATGTACGAAAACGCCTGAAAGGAGGGTACTTCTATGCGTGTGTGCGACCTGATTCGCCGGAAACGGGACGGCGGTACACTCACCGCCGAGGAGATACGGTATTTGATCGAAGGCTACACCGACGGCTCCATCCCCGACTACCAGATGTCCGCACTGACCATGGCGATCTATTTCCGTGGCATGACGGCGCAGGAGACTGCTGCCCTGACCTTTGCCATGGCGGATTCGGGCGAACAAATGGCACTTCCGAACGTGGGCGGCGTCTTTGTAGACAAGCACTCCACCGGCGGTGTCGGCGACAAGACAACGCTCATCGTTGCCCCCATTGTTGCCGCCTGCGGTGGAAAAGTCGCCAAGCTGTCGGGACGAGGTCTCGGTCACACGGGCGGCACCACTGACAAGCTGTCCGCAATCCCCGGTTTTCGCATAGACCTCACGCCCGACGAAATCGCCAAAGCGGTCGGCGAATGCGGCTTGTGCGTCACCGGCAGTACGGGCGAACTTGCGCCCGCAGACAAAAAGCTCTACGCACTGCGGGATGTGACCGCCACGGTGGACAGCATTCCCCTCATCGCCGCCAGCATCATGAGCAAAAAAATCGCCGCCGGCGCTAAAAACATCGTTCTCGATGTTAAGACCGGCAGCGGTGCATTTATGAAAAGAAGTGCAGACGCCAAAGCCCTCGCCCGGGCGATGGTGAGCATCGGCACCCATCGGGGACTGCGTGTGACCGCCATGATCACCAACATGGACGCTCCCCTTGGCTACGCCATCGGCAACACACTGGAAGTGATCGAAGCCGTGCAGACGCTCCGAGGCATCGGTCCTGCCGACCTGACGGAGCTGTGTCTGAAGCTATCGGCACAGATGCTGCGGATGTGCAGCGGCGGTTCCCGAGAGGAATGCTTTCGCATGGCGAGCAACGCCCTGTACAACGGGCTTGCCTATGAGCGATTTTTAGAAATGGTTCGGGCACAGGGCGGCAGTACAGACGTGCTGAACAACACGGCACTGTTTCGCAAGTCCTGCTGTTACCGCACCATCGAAGCACCCGCAGACGGCTACATCCGCCGCATGGACGCCGAGAAGTGCGGTATCGCCGCCATGCAGCTGGGCGCAGGCCGCCAGAAAAAAGAGGATTCCATCGACTACGCTGCCGGCATTGTTTTGGACGTCAAGCCCGGCTCTGCCGTCTGCGCCGGGGACAGAATTGCCACGCTGTACGCTGAGCGGGAGGAACTGTTTGACGATGCCCTCGCCACACTTTCGGACGCTTTTGAGATCGCAGACAGCGCACCCAAGCCGATCCCGATGGTGATCGACACGGTGAGCAATGTGCAATAGGGAAAACAAAATGAAAAAGAAAGACTGTCCGTGCAAAAAGAAAAAGTGTGTACGGCACGGGGATTGCGACACTTGCAAAGCCCATCACGCCACCTCCAAGCGACAGCGACCATGTGAAAAAGAGAAACATACACTTTTCAAAAAGAAACGTTCTTCACGGAAAATTGTGGGATTTGTGCTTCGCACCGGGGAACCCCCGGCGAGGGTTCCCCACGCCAAAACAGTTCACCGGACTGTTTTGGCTCCCCTCCTGCGCTTTTCTGTTGTCAGGGCAATACCGCACAATTGGGGTGTGCGGATTGCGAAGTAAGATTTTTTGTCAGGTTGCACAGAAAGACCGCCGACTTGCTAACGCAAGTCAAGGGAT
>JAQXLO010000011.1 GCA_029012165.1 Oscillospiraceae bacterium
TCTGCATTTTTGCACGCCGGAAAGGCATATATATAAAATGTATACGAATTCAAAAAACGGACTTTTCAAATGGAAGGATCTGTGGTATAATTTAAAGCAACACAGCAAAGGAGAATGCACATGGAATTTCGCATGATAGACAATAAAGGAACGGCAGAGGGCTACTGCCTGATCAAATCGCTGGAAAAGAAGATCAATGTCAAGGGCGTCCCGTATCTCGACATGACGCTGACCGACCGCACGGGCGAGATCAGCGCAAAGCTTTGGGACTACCGGGAGGAGATTCACGCATGGATCAAGCCCAATATGCTCGTCAAGGTGCGTGGCGTCATCTCGGAGTACAACGGTGCCGACCAGTTCCGTACGGAGCGCATTCGGCCGGTGTCGGACGTGGACAATGTGCGCATCGAGGATTTTGTGCCCTCTGCGCCGTACAGTGGGGAGCAGATGTTCGACACGTTGGTGCAGCTGGTGGAGTCGTTTGAAAACGGGGAACTGAAGAGGCTGGTACTTTCTCTGCTTTCGGAAAACCGGGAAAAGATGCTCTACTGGCCGGCGGCGTTCAAGCTGCACCATGCCGTGCGGGGCGGACTGCTGTACCACACGCTGACGCTGGTGCGCCTGGCGCAGGAGGTGTGTGCCGTGTACCCCTTTGCAGACCGGGAGCTGCTGCTTTCCGGCACGATTCTGCACGACATCGCAAAATTAGAGGAGTTCCACGCAGAGCAGACGGGCATCGCCTCCGGCTACACGACGGAGGGTACGCTGATCGGACATCTGGTGCGGGGCGCCATGCTGGTGGAGAAAAAGGGGCAGGAACTGGGCATCGACGGTGAAACGCTGATGCTTTTGGAGCATATGCTCATTTCCCACCACGGCGAGCCGGAATTCGGTGCGGCGGTACGCCCGATGTTTTTGGAGGCGGAGATCCTGTCCTCTCTGGATATGCTGGATGCACGAATCTTTGAGATCCAGTCCGCTCTCAGCGGCACCGAAAAGGGCGAATTCACCGCACGGCAGTGGGCGCTGGAAAACCGCAAGTTTTTCAACCATGGCAGAGTGCAGGCGTCAGGCGATGCCAAACTGATCTGACGCAGTGCCCCGATGGGGCAGACAATAGAAAACCAAGAAAAAGGAGAATCGGTATGAGAAATCATGAAGTGACAAAGGTTCAGCCTTTGCTGAACAGTGACGGCACACTTCGAGAGCCGGGATGGTCACGCAAAATGGTGCAGGTCTATGACCGCAGCCGCATCAAGGCGCCGGCGTTTCGCATCAAGGAGTGGGACTACTATCTCGTCGTGTCCCAGAAAAACGAATTTGCCGTGGCGCTGACCATTTCCGACGACGGCTATATCGGACTGCAAAGTGCGTCTTTGCTGGATTTCCAAAAGAAATGGGAGCATACCGAGACGATCCTCAATGCTTTCCCCATGGGCAAGCTGAAACTGCCGTCCGATTCCTCGAAAGGCAACACGGTGTACCACGACAAGCGGCTGGACATGGAGTTTATCGTCACGCCCGGCAAGCGGCGCCTGATCTGTAACTTTAAAAATTTTCTGGACGGCAAGCCTTTCCACTGCGACATCACCCTGAATCAGCCCGAGATGGATTCCATGGTGATCGCCACCCCGTGGGACAAGAAGGGCAGATTCTACTACAATCAAAAGATCAACTGTATGCGTGCCTGCGGCAGTGCCACGTTCGACGGCAAGACCTATACCTTTGACCCGGAAACGGACTTCGGTACGCTGGATTGGGGACGGGGCGTCTGGACGTATGACAACGTGTGGTACTGGGGCTCCGGCAACGGAATCGTCAACGGCAAGGACTTCGGCTTTAACATCGGCTACGGCTTCGGCAACACCGCCGCCGCAACGGAGAATATTCTGTTCTATGACGGCAAGTGCCACAAGCTGGACGACGTGATCTTCCACATTCCCGAGGACAGCTATCTCTCCCCGTGGCGGTTTTCCTCCAGCGACGGCAGATTTGAGATGGAGTTCACGCCCATTCTCGACCGGGCGGCGAAGATCGACGTGAAAGTGATCGTCACCGACCAGCATCAGGTGTTCGGTCGTCTGAACGGCACGGCGATTCTGGACGACGGCACCCGGCTGGAGGTTCGGGATATGCTCATGTTTGCGGAAAAGGTACATAACAAGTACTGATCTGCCTGTACAACTGCATAACAGCGGAATAAATCATCCGACCTTTGCATACAAATAGGACAAAGGTCGGATATTTGTTTGGAAAGGATGGGTGTTATGCCACAGACAGAATGGACGTATGAAAAGGAGCGCAAGGAGCCCAAAAAGAAAAAAGCCATGTCCGTGCCGGCGGTGCAGTCGATCGTCTGCGCTTTGCTGGTGCTGTGCGTGTTTGCGCTGGGCAAATCCCAGTCGTCGGCGTACCGTGCGATCCAGGCGAAGTATGACGCATGGACGGCGGAGGATCTGTGTGCGGACGGCGTCTGGACGGCGGCACAGCGTATGGCGCAGTCCGTTTGGAAGCCGGCGGAAACAACGGCGCCTGCGGCAGAGGAAACCACGGCGGTCATAGATTCCCGTGCCGAGATCGAGACGGTGACGTCCTCTGGGGGCGAGGATATCCGTGTGCTGGACGCACTGAAGGATTCCACCTTTGAAGCGGTGACGGTGTCACAGGAGGCGGTCATGCCGGTGCAGGGCAAGGTGACGTCCGGCTTCGGCTACCGGATACATCCGGTTACGGGGAACCGCAGCTTCCACACGGGGATCGACCTTGCGGCACCGAAGGGAACGCCCGTTCAGGCTGCGTACAGCGGCACGGTGCAGGAGGCAGGGTACACGAACAGCCGAGGCAATTACGTTTTCATCCGGCACAGCGAATCCCTTTGTACCCTCTATTGCCATCTTTCCAAGATCGAGGTGGAGAAAGGGGAGAAGCTGAAGGCCGGGGCACAGATCGGGCTGGTCGGTTCCACGGGGATGTCCACCGGACCGCATCTGCACTTTGAACTGCGGGTGGACGGCATCCGCTGTAATCCGGCGTATGTGCTGAAAAATTTGGAGTATGTCTGATTGTGTGCAGTTTCGTTTTTCCCTGCCGGCGGCCGTTTGGCTGACCTTTGTTTTGCTTTTTGATCGCAGCGGCGGTGCAGTGTACAGTATCTGTGCCGCCGCTTTTCATGAGTGCGGTCATCTGTCTGTGATGCTTCTGCTGCACGACAAACCCAAGACCGTATCCTTTGGTGCCTTCGGGAT
>JAQXLO010000012.1 GCA_029012165.1 Oscillospiraceae bacterium
ATTCGTGCCGCCCCGGCGTGCTTGCAGAAATCACTTTTGCGACACGCTATCCAGCCTTGGGGACGGCTTGCGGATTCCAAATCTTGACAACATAAAAGCGCAGGAGGGGAGCCCAAACAGTCCGGTGGACTGTTTTGGCGTGGGGAACCCTCGCCGGGGGTTTCTCGGTGCGAAGCACGAATCCCACAATTTTCTGAGAAGAGAAATAAAATGTAATTTGTAAAATTTTTTCACAAAAATGCATAAAATATATTTACTTTTTACAATAATTCTGTTTTAATTAAACAAAGAACATTATAGTTTGTTCTTAAAATTATTTAGGGGGTGAAAACTATATAGAGGATGAAGAACACCGAAGCGTCTGGATGGAAGATGGAAAGCAACTGAGTTACCAGAAGGAGAATGATTATGAAAATGGGTAAAAATTATTTTCACTTGTTTTAGCAATTGTTTTTGTTGTCCAAATTATTCCGATAAACACTCTTGCAATCGAAGCAGATTAATAGTGAACCAATTGAGATTGAAGAATACAGAGATGCCTATACAAAGCATTACCGCAACGCAGAGGGTGAGTATTATGCAGAGGTATATGCAGAACCTGTTCACTACTACGAAAGCGGTGAGTGGAAAGAACTGTCCAATTCCGCTTCTGCCAATTCACGATCCGCAACATTATTTGAACCCTCCCAAAAAAGCTACATTCATTGTGCCTATGTTTCGAGTATCGGAAAAAACAGTAATTATTCCGGTGCAGTAGGGGTAGGCTATAGTATGCGAACCTATTTTGACTTCAGCTTCCCGACACTGGGTGAAGGCTGTACGATGTATAGTGCAGAGTTGATTTTATACCAAACTCAAGTTGTGAACACAACGTCAGCTAATGTGAGCCTTCGTCTGTATGATTTGGCAGAATGTGCAGAATGGAGCTATACCGGCATTACATGGAACAACCAACCTGTGTCTAATGCGAGAAACGGACATTTGGGTCTGCCGTATATTGCATCCAGAGCATTGTCATCCAGCAATACAGCAACTTATTATTTCGACATAACAGATGTAGCGGAAAATTATTATTATAGCGATGCATCAGACAATGGCTATATGCTTGCGCTGAGCGATGAATCCAAACCGGTCATGGCGAATTTCGGAGGCAATAGTGCGACCAACGGAACCGCACCGCAGCTGCGTGTATACTATACACGTCCGTGCCTCGGATGTGGAGATAAGTGTGCGTTTGATACATCGTCCGGGCAAAGCTGCACGTGCGGATGCCAATCATGGGAAGTTTGCAACTGTTGGGAATGCGGCTACTATTGTGGATGCGGTAAATTGAATTGTGCTTACGGTGTAGATTGTGAATGTGGTTGCTTGAACGCAGATGAATGCGAATGTGTGGCTTGCAAGGGATTTACAACGACAACGGAAGATGAAAACGGCAATGTCATAAGCCATTCTGTAACAAACGGCACAAAGACTATGACAGAAACATATACTTACAACACGAATAATTCTTTGACGAGCATGGTTGACGTGAACGGGATTACCACTTCTTATGAATATGATGATAACTCCGAACAGCCATCTTCCATAAGAATCAGCAATTCTACAACTGACTATTCCGAAGTGACCTATAATTATAACGCAAATGCTATGCTTACTGGTGTTTCACAAAGTGTCGCGGGTTTGAGCAATGGAACAGCTATTTCGAATAGTTACACCTACAACGCTGATGAAAAAGTAACCTCCATTACGCATAATGATTTCTCCTACAACTTTAGCTATAACGAAAACGGAGATAATACCTCTGTGCAGGTTGGCAATCAGCCGTTAGCCAGCTATACTTATAACGAAGATGGAAATATAACGCAGATTGAATATGGAAATTCCGACAAGGTTCTTTACATCTACGATGACGAAAGCAGACTAATCAGCGTCAATTATAATGTTAACGGAACAACGGAAACAGCTTTTCAGTTTACCTATGACAGCAATGGTGATCTTTCCCGCATAACGAATAATCGTGCCGGGACGGAAACGGTTTTTGGGATAGCGGCAGTGAACAGTTATACCGTTTATGAGTTGGATTCGGGAGAAGAGTTGCATACCGTATGCTATTATAACGAGGAAGATGATGGCTATGACGGTGTAGAGACCTATGGAATATGGGGTTACCAAGAAATTGTATACAATGACAATGTGTTTGACTTTGAAACAGGAGACACAACCTATACAGAAACAATCTACACAGAAAGCTGTGAAATGGTCAGTGAGCTGATATATGATTACTTTGGACGAAAGACCGGATGCACTACAGAAAGCACAGATGTAGAAACGGAAAACACAGTGACAATCCAAGACAGTGTTGGTTATAACGACACTGCCTCTACTGCCGGAACACAACCGACAACCTACAACAGCACTGTTTCTTCGGGGGGATGATTCAGTCACACGTTCATATCGTTACTCTTACGATGCAAAAGGAAACATTACCGCCATTTATAACACAACAGCAACACCGGAAGCCTTAATTGTACGGTATACATACGATGAGGCGTGCCAGCTTATCCGTGAGGATAACGCTGAATTAAACAAAACTGTAACATATATTTACGACAAGGGCGGCAATCTTGTTTCAAAAACAAAATATGCGTTTACAATCAGCGACCTTGGCACACCGACCGAAAATATTGCGTACACTTATGACACAACTTGGAAAGACAAGCTGATGTCTTACGGTGGTACAACGCTCACCTACGACGAGATTGGAAATCCGCACAATTATACACACGATAGACTTTTTAACTGGGTTGGCAGAGAGTTACGAGAAGCCTTTTCGGAAGATGGTACTCGTATAGAGTTTGCCTACAACGAAAATGGTCTGCGCAGTCTTAAGCGCATTTATGACGATGACACACATGTGCAGGACTACCATTATTTTTGGTCCGATGATAATCGTCTTTTGGGATACACATTAGATACCGGGGAGCAGGATACTGCCGATATGCAGGTGCTTGTCCTATACAACAGCGACAATGAACCGATTGGGTTTACAATTGCAGACATGACGTTCTACTACATCAAAAACATTCAGGGCGATGTCGTTTGTGTCACGGACAGCAGCGGCGCCCCAATTGTCAATTATACCTATGATGCATGGGGGTATCCAAGTATTTCGCCATCGTCGGATGAAACAGACAATTATTATATGATGATGGTTTGCGCTTTTAATCCGGTGACTTACCGTGGGTATCTCTTTGATATGGAATTGGCTCTGTACTATTTACGCTCGCGCTATTATGACCCTGAAACTGGTAGATTCATAAATCCGGACAGGATATGTGATACAGGCTTCTCGTTGATGGGTACAAATATGTTTGCATATTGCAACAATTGTCCGATTATGCTCATTGATCCAAGCGGAGAAAATAGTAACTATACGCCAACACAACTGGTTGCGCATCTTATAGGTTCTGTTGCAGTTGTTGCAGTAATCGGAGAGATCCTTACTCGTGAAGAGGTTCCAGCTTTTTTGGACTTTTTATTTCATTTGGATACGGATATAATAGGATTGTTTGAAGCACTTTATAGTTATGCTCAAATATTAATATCAATGGAACCAGAACAGTCTAAATTGGTGGAGTTTGGTAGAAAGGGATTAGAAGGGGCACTTACTGCTGCAATTGGATTCGCAACGTCAGGGCTTGCTGAAACACTTTCATTTGTTCCGTCTTCGGGAGGAATTACTATGCCACTTATGCTTATTGGTGTAGTTTCAGGATTTCTTTCGAGTGCCATTCCAACTTTATTTGAATAGAGGTCATTTTTTTGGATATTGAAAAAATAAAAAAAGATATTAAGGACGGTTTGTTATTCGGCGGATTGTTTTTTTCGGTTACAATGTATTTAGTGCCGTGGATGAAACTTCTGTTCGGTTCAACAAAAAGCCCTTTGCGCAGTGTTGTAAACATTGCGCTTAGTGTCATGCTTTACTTTATTCTTTCGCCACTGATCTACTTTGTGTTCTGGAACAGGCGCAAAGATCGAGATGTCGTTTTTACAAAGAATCCCTCAAAAAAATATTTTACGAAAAGGAAACTTTCTGCATACACTGTACTTAGCATACTGCTGTATTTGCCTGATATTGTTATGTTACAACGGTATTTCATTTCGACGAATACGATAAAATTTGCACTTTTTCTGGCTTGTCTGTCAGTCTCCATGCTTTTCATGGGTTTTCTCCTGCATTGGAATTACAAGTATATGGAGGATTAAAGGACAAAGATATATACAGCGACACAGCGTCAAACTGTGTCGCTGTTGCCTTTGTACGCCTGTCGCTCGAAAAACGATATCAAGCATCCTTTCCTGCAAGTCTTCTATCTCATCGAAAAGTTTTTCAACAAGATAGAATCTCTTAGACGAGAATCTGCGGGCTTTATTGTTTCTTTATAGATTCTTTATACAAAATTTATTTACATATTACAGATAATTTGTTTTAATAAAACAAGGGGGTGATGTTCTCTCATGCGCAAGAGATCGAGAATATGGATTTTTCTTGCCTTGGCTCTGCTTGTCATTTCGCTTTTGATTCTTGCTATGCATATTCAAATGAAACATTCCCTGAACGGAACGCTCTATGTGTGCCGTGGAAATCAAGAATGGCTTATGTACGATTGGGATGCGTATGTGTTGGACATGGATAAAGGCATAAAAATCAGATTGAAAGGCGTTCACAATGTAGGTACGGAGGGTTTTTCATTTTGCTGGGCGTGAACCCAAGACAGCACTTTGTCCGAAAAGGGAACGATCTATAACGCAAAAGAGAGATAAACGGTATATTCATGAGGTGATTGAGGTGATACGATTTGAGTAAAATTATTGCGGTTTTGTGTGCGCTTTTGCTGCTGATCGGTCTATTGACCGGTCACGAAAATGCGCCTGCACCTGCAGAGGACACGCTGTATCTATCCTATAACGGTGCGCTGTATACCGATCTGTATGTGCGAGACATTTTCTTGACAAGTTTTTGGGAGCCGGACGGCGTTTTGGACGGCGAGGACATCGCATACTTTGTCTATGCGGATGCGCCGGACGAAAAAGATATGCCGAAAAAAATACAGACCTATTCCGGCGACCCGGACAACAATTTCATCATGGAAAAGGAAGGGCTTCTGTTCCCTGAACGACTTTACAGAAAAGTGTCGTTTGAAATCCCGGACTATACGCTGGAGACGACAAAGGTCGAAACGATCTCTTTTTCTCAAGTGGATGAAAACTACAATGTGCAACCTGTTTCGACGCTCACAGAGCCGGAGGATGTAAAGGCGTTTATGCAAACTGTCCGTGATGCCGTGTGGGGCGAGGACATAAAGACTGCGCCGGACAACATCCCGATGGACGACCGGCTTGCCTGCGATATCACATTTGAGGGGATCGGCGGCAGCTTGTACATCGGTACCGTGTACCAAGATGCAAAGCAGCAGTGGACGTTTTCTGCAATGGAAACGAATTACAGTACAGCGTTACCCGAATCCTTGCAGGGAAAGATCGTTTTGTAGCACATAAAAAGTGGGGCTGTCGTGTTCGTGCGACAGCCCATTTTCTTATGTGTGCTCGTGGTAAAGGTAATCCTTCAGACCGTTGCGGTACTTTGCATAGTCCACACGCAGAAGGTTTTCGGGATTGGCGGCGAATGCCATATGCCCCACAGCACCGACATAGTGCAGGGTGCAATCGGGATGGACGGCCATGATTTGATCCGGTTTACGCTCTGTCGGTTTCACGCCGTCGCCAAACGTGAACCCCTCCCGTTCCGCCTGCCGCATGAACATGGCGGAAAGGGAACAGTCGGCAAGGTAGACAAATACACGTTCTCCCTCCCTTGCCAGTGCAGTGATCGTTCTGTTTTGCATAAAAGTACCTCCAATAAAATTTTATCAGAGTACAAAAGAAAAGACCCCATCGTACCCGACAGGATCCTGTGTGCAAAAATCCTATCGGTCAAGCGTTACCACCTTGCCCCGCAGGGTAGGTTGGTGTACGGTCATCGGGCTTGTCCCTCACGTACTCTGGATAGTAAAGTCAGTATAGCAGATGAAAACGGCGTTGTCAAGCTCAGGCTGTCGAACCGAAAGGCACACTTAAATCGAAAAGACCTTTGTCCATCAGACAAAGGTCTTTTTCGTGGCTGGGGAATAGGGATTCGAACCCCAACAAACAGAGTCAGAGTCTGTCGTGCTACCGTTACACTATTCCCCAATACTCCGCAAACGAAGTGCTGTTTCGTTTGACTACTCGACTATTATACATCTTTTTTGTGAAAAGTCAATACCTTTTTGTAATTTTTTCAAAAATTTATGTGAGAATCCAGTACACGAGAAATCCCACGGACAGGAACCACGTCACGCAGTACTTCTCCAGATAGGCGCCCGCAGCGAGAATGCAGGACGGCAGGAATGCAAACACTTTTCCGAGAACGCTGACTTGGCTGTCCTTGCCGTAGACGGACGTCCATGCGTGGCGGATATCCTCCGTGTACGGGAACAGACTGCACATAAAGGAGGCGCCGAACAGATACAGCAGGCAGTACAGCACAAACAGCGGGCAAAAACTGCCGGAAAGCGGGTCAATCACATCCACGCCCAAAAAGCCCAAGGTCACGGTACCTGCGGCAAATGCAGGAAACCCGACGATGCAATTCATCACAGTCGGCAGCAGGCAGGCGAAGAAGGCTTTGGCAGGGGTTTGCGCCGGTGTCATGGATACATGACCGGACAGGACATTGCGGGAGACGTATCGGTCGGCGGCGTAGATGGGGATATGCAGTATGCGGCAGGTCAGATGCTCCCAAAAGCCTTTCATAAACGTCCCGGGGAAATACATCGCCTTTGTGAGTACGTAAATCCATTTCATTGGATCTCACCTCCGTGGGAAAGGAAGATGTCCTCCAGCGTGATTTCGCCTGCGGCAAACAGATCTACCTGTGCATAGGGAACGTAGCTGTCCAAAAGCGCCTTATATTCCCGATACACAGCCGTATCTGCGTTCATATGGGCGCAGACTGCAATGGTTGCAACGTGCTCCAGTGTGGCAGTCGAGGGGCTGTAGGAGGCGACAAGGATGTCCTGCGCAGTTTTGCTATCGCCCTGCAGCATGAGGATGATGGCACGCTGACGCTCCATTTCACTGCTGGGTGCGGTCAGTGCCAAGGCACGCTCGTAGACGGTCAGTGCCTCGTCATATTTTTGCAGCAGCCGCAGTTCCGCCATGGTATAGGCAATGGAGGACGGCGCCGAGGCGTCCAGTTTCATCAGACGGTTGCACAGCACCAACGCTTTTTCGTACTCTTCGGCCAAGTTATAGGCACGGATGCCTTCGCTGGCATACAGCCACAGGCTGTCGGGCGCCATTTGGACGAGGGTGTCCAGATGGGCGCAGGTACGCTCCGGGTCATCGCCCAAGGAGTAGGACACGGAGAAACGGTAATATTCTGCCATATAATCCGGGGTGTCGGGGCACTTTTGCCGTGCATCCTCCACCAGAGCGACCATGTCGTCGTAGCTGCCGGTGTCGCCGGCGGGCAGGGTATCCTTATAGGCGCTGACGCTTTTCTGCATCTGCTCCACAAAAGCGGCGATGCGGCCGTACTCCGTATAGATATCCTGCAAGGAGCGGGGGACGTTTCCGGCAAAATAGCTGTCGATGGCAAGACCTGCCTGATAGGGTCCGTTGAGCCGGTACAGGGCACGGATCTGCTTTTGCAGCGTGGCGGAACCGTTGGTGAAATATTTGCCGGAGCTGTCCGCAAACAACAGCTCGTTCAGCTTTTTGGCGACGTTGTACGAGTTTTCGTAGGCGCTGTAGCAGCCCTTCAGATCGCCGCTTTCCAGCGCCTTGTCGCCTTGAACGACCTGACGGGCGATCAGCAGGTTGACCCCCAGTACGAACACGGAGAACAGCATGACCACCGCCGCCAGCGCAGCGCCGATGACGGCGCCGGCCGGGATGGGATAGTGATGCATCTGTTCCAAGCACTGCGCACAATAGGTCTCGCCGTGCTCCACAGGGGCATCACAGCGTTCACACACGCAGGGCTTTTCGTCGCCGTTTGGCGTCGAGGGTGTCTCGGGAATGTCCTCCAAATCCTGAATGAGGATATCCTGTTCCTCGGGCACGGGGTTCGGTACGGGCTGATCGCTCACGTCGTTCACTCCAAATCAGTCGAAAATAACGGGTTTGCCGGTCTTGGCGGACTCATAGACAGCGTTGACGATGCGGACGCTCTTGATGGCTTCCAGAGGAAGAATTTGCGGGTCACGGTCGTCCAGCACGGCCGCAATCATATCCTCGACCATGGAGGCATGACCGGTGCAGAGCGTGGGATCCAGCGCAGCTGCGGAGCTGTTGCCGGCGTAGGTTTCCAGCATCTTTGCTTCTTCGCCCTCTTCGGCGCCTTGGATCTTCCACAGCAGCAAGGTGTCGCCGTCGGCTTCGATAGAGCCCTTGGTGCCGTAGACCTTGATGCCGGTGTTCAGACCCGGGTAGGCACAGGTGGTGCTGACGAAGGTCGCCACAGCGCCGGACTTGAACTCGATCAGGGAAGCGGTGAAGTCCTCGGTCTCGATCTTGTGGTTGTAGATGCCGGCTTTAGAGGTGACAGACTTGACGTCGCCCATGATCCACTGCATGAGATCCACGGTATGTACGGCTTGGTTCATCAGAGAGCCGCCGCCGTCCATCTCCCAAGTGCCTCTCCAGCCGCCGTTGTCATAGTATTCCTGGGTGCGGAACCACTTGACTTCAAAGTCGCCGTAGAACAGATCGCCCAGACGACCGCTGCGAACGGCGTCCAGGATAGGCGCCATATCCGCATTGTTGCGGTTCTGGTGGATAACGCCGGCTTTCTTGCCGGTGCGCACACGGGCTTCTTCAATGCGCATGGCGGCTTCGACGGTGATGTCGATGGGCTTTTCCACAAGGACGTTCTTGCCCGCCTCCAGCGCACGGACAGCAAGGTCAGCGTGCATACCGCTGGGGACACAGATGCTGACGATGTCGATGTCGGGGTTCTTGAGCATTTCGTCAAAATCGAGATAGGTCAGCGTGCCGGGATACTCCGCCGAGATTTTATCCAGTTTTTCCTGAATAAGGTCGCACACGGCGATCAGATCGGCACGTTCGGAATTGGCTGCGGCCTTGACGTGGTTGACGCCCACGCCCAGACCGACTACTGCATAGCCTGCTTTTTTCTTCATGGTAGATTCCTCCGTTTTATGTTTCTGAAAATCCACGCCCATTTTGGCACGGGCGAGATCTGTGACAGCTAAGGAAAGGTCGGTTACACGGCGGTAATGCGCCGCCGATGCGCCGTCGATACAGGAAAGAAAATCGCGCAGTTCATAGTACATATCCGTATGCGCATTTTCCGTTTCGTAGACCTCCTGCGAGCCGTCCCGGCGCAGAAGCGTTACCTTGTGCGGGCGGGACATACAGTCGATGTGGATGCATCCCTTTTCTCCCTGAATCTCGCACGGCAGCTTGCCGTCCGTGATTTTGGAGTAGGTGAGCTTTGCGAGGTGGTGGGGGTATTTGACCGTAACGGTGCCGCAGCCGTCGATGCTGCCATCGAGAAACAGACAGCTGCCGTCCACCTCCTGCGGCATACCGAACAGGTTCGTCAGCATATGCACGCAGTAGATGCCGATATCCATCAGTGCACCGTTGCCGAGGGTGGGGTCAAAGGCGTTTTCTATGATACCGTTTTTGAATTTATCGTATCGGGAGGAGTATTGACAGTAGGAGAAGTCCGCAAACCGAACCGGCGCAATTTCCTGCAAAAATTTGCGGATAACATCCAGTGCGGGCAGATGTGCCGGCATCATCGCCTCCATAAGCACCCGGTGGTTTTTGTCGGCAGCGGCGCACATACGGGCAAAGCCCTCCCGGTCGGGGGCTGCGGGCTTTTCTACAAGAACGTGTTTTCCGCCCTCCAGCAGGGCAACTGCCTGTGCTTCATGGCAGGCGTTGGGGCTGGCAATGTAGACAAAATCTATGTCGGGGTCTGCGGCCAGCGCCGACAGATCTGTATAGATGCGTTCGGCGCCATGCTTGTCGGCGTACGCTTTTGCAGTGTCCTCCCGGCGGGAATAGACGCCCAGCAGATGCATGTGCGCACATTCGGCACAGCTTTCCAAAAAAGAGTCCACAACAAAGTTGCGTCCGATGACTGCGAAATTTTTCATGAATGCACATCCAGTTTCAGGTCATTTTCACGGATGAGCCCGGCTTTGCGCATGGGCTCGGCGATCAGGAGCGTCAGCAGTGCGGGCGCAATGAAATACAGCCCGATGACCTCAACGAGAATCACCGTCGGCTTGACGCCGGCGTCGAGCATGGTCTGGTACGTCATAAGGGGACCGATCAGACCGGAGGTGCCCATACCGGCGCCGGTGGAATTGCACTGCATGGAAAGCAGTGTGGACACGGGTCCGAGAATGGCGGATGCGAGTATAGGCGGCAGCCAGATCAGCGGCCGCTTGACGATATTGGGCATTTGGAGCATGGAGGTGCCGATACCCTGAGCGATCAGACCGCCGAAGCGGTTTTCACGGTAGCTCATGACGGCGAAGCCGACCATCTGTGTGCAGCATCCGATGCAGGCAGCACCGGCCGCAGTGCCGGAAAGGCTGAGAATCACGCCGATGGCGGCGGAGCTGATGGGCAGCGTCAGCGCCATGCCCATGAGCACGGAGACAACCACGCCCATGAGGATCGGTTTTTGCACGGTGCCCCAGTTGATCAGTGCACCGAAGGAGGTCATCAGGTTGGAGATGGGGGTGCCGATCAGCAGTCCCACGGCAGAGCCGGAGCCGATGGCGACCAGGGGTGTGAGAAGAATGTCCAGCTTGGTTTTGCCGGAAACCAGTGCGCCCAGTTCTGCGGCGGTGAAGGCGGCAAGAAATGCGCCCAGCGGTTCTCCGGGACCGGAGAGCACCACGGCGCCGTCCACAAGAACCGTGCCGGCGGTGAGCTTGGCGGCAAAGGCGCCCACAAGACCTGCTACGCCGCAGGATACGGTGACCAGCGGAGAACGCTCGTATTTGCGGGCGATGCCGACACCGATCCCGGCGCCGGTCAGCGCTTTGGCCAGAGAAGCAACGGAGCCGACGTAAAAGGCGATGCTGCCGCTCAGAAAGGCGGCGACCTGGGAGAGAATGGTGCCAACGATCAGCGTGGAAAACAAACCCAGCGCCATGCCGGAAAGTCCGTCGATAAAAACGTGGCGCAAATATTGAATGATCCGGGACACGATCCCCGTTCGCTCTTTCAAATCAATCTTCCCCTTATACAAGCATAGGAAAATTATAGCACAATATCTTTTCTATGTCAAATTTTAGGTTCACCACGGTTTTTTGGATCTCTGTTTCGCACTGGGGAATCCCCGGCGAGGGTACCCTGCGCCAAAAAAGTCCGGCGAAAGTTTGGTTTTACAAAGCGAAAGCCCTCCCTGCGAGGGAGGGTGGCGAGGCGTCAGCCTCGTCGGGAGGGTTTTTCGCCGACTTTTGCTGTCTGCTTGCGGCGGCATTTTGAACCCCTCAGTCTGC
>JAQXLO010000013.1 GCA_029012165.1 Oscillospiraceae bacterium
CTGAATAAAAGAAAGAGGTGCAACAATTATGATTCAAGTAACCGTTTGGGTAGAGAGCGACAAGGCGCATTTCTCTGACAGCGTCCTCGCCGTTTACCCCGAGGGCATGGCACAGACCATTGCCGATTTTTTGAACAAAAATGAGGACATGACCGCCAGAGCGGTGACGCTGGACGACCCGGAGTACGGTCTGCCGGACGACGTGCTGAACAATACGGACGTTCTGCTCTGGTGGGGACACGGTCGTCACCACCTCGTCCCGGACGAACTGGTGGACAAAATCTACACCCGGGTGATGCGGGGCATGGGTTTTATCCCCCTGCACTCCGCCCACTTCTCCAAGCCCTTCATCAAGCTCATGGGTACCTCCTGCCGTTTGCAATGGCGTGAGGGCGACCGGGAACGCCTGTGGTGCGTCCTGCCCTCCCACCCCATCGCAGAGGGCTTCGGCGGAGAGTACGACTATTTAGACATCCCGCAGGAGGAGATGTACGGCGAGCACTTCGACATCCCTCAGCCGGACGAATTGGTTTTCCTCGGCTGGTTCAAGGGCGGCGAGCTGTTCCGCTCCGGCTGCTGCTGGTACAAGGGTTTCGGCAAGGTCTTTTACTTCCAGCCCGGTCATGAGACCAATCCCACCTTCCACATTCCCGGTGTACAGCGCATTCTGACCAACGCCGTGCGCTGGGCAAAGTCGGAGATTCGGGAGGGTGAGCTGGACGCTCCCCACGCAAAAGCCGCACCCGAATCCGCTTGGATCGGAAAATAACCGCTTCGGGGGTCTGCATGAGTCAAACAAACACTGCCCCTGCACAGGGACAAGGACTACAGCTGAACAAAAAAACCGTCATCTTCATCACGTCCGCCATTCTTGCGATCATGGTTTTGGTCGGCGTGCTGACGCAGGTCATTCCCCGGGGCGAATACCGCACGGACGAAAGCGGTGCCATCATCGCTCTGGACGAAAACGGAAACTCTACATACCGGGAGATGGATTTCCGTCTGCCGTTTTGGAAAACCTTTACCGCACCCATCGAGGTATTCGGCTCCTCCGATGCCATGACGGGCGTTGCCATTATCCTGTTCATCGTCCTCATCGGCGGCACATTTCTGCTGCTGGACAAGAGCAATGTGCTCAACTACCTTATGGCGGTGATCGTCCGCAGATTTGCCAAACGCAAATATCTGCTTTTGCCCGTGGTCATTTTCGTGATGATGCTCCTGTCCTCCGTCGTCGGCATTTTGGAGGAAAGCATCACCATCACGCCCCTGTGCGTGGCCATCTGTCTGGCGCTGGGATGGGACTCGCTGGTCGGTATCAGCATCAGCGTTATCGCCATCGCCTTCGGCTACTCAGCTGCCACATTCAACCCCTTTAACGTGGTTCTGGTACAGTCCATGGCGGGGCTGCCGATCTTCAGCGGTCTTGGATATCGCATTTTGGTTTTCATCGGCATCTATGCCCTGCTGATCGGCTACGTGATCCTGTACGCCAAAAAGATCGAGAAAAATCCGAAAAAGTCCATGGTCTGGGAGAGCGATGCCGCCCTGCGGGAAAAATACGCCTCGGCATTGGACCCGTCCCTTGCAGAGAATCCGCTTCTCAAAAAGGCGACCTCCACCTTTGTCGGCTGTATTGCAGGCGTCCCGGTGCTGGCGGTGCTCAGCTTTGCGGCACAGCGGATCGAAGCCATCCCTGCGTCCGTGCGGGAGTACATCAGCTATGCTCCCATGGTGGGCATGGCGGTGCTGTTCACCGTCGGCGGTCTTCGTGCCGCCTATATCACGGGAATTCGGGGCAAGGCGCTGTCCTCCGGCTTTGCGCAGGGCGCCAAGACCATTGCACCCATCGCCCCGCTGATCATTTTCGTCATGGCGATCACCTTCCTGATGCGGGAGGGCAAGATCGTGGACACCATCCTGTACCACCTGTACAACGGCATCTCCGGCTTTTCCGCCATCGGTTCCTTGCTGCTGATTGCCGGCTTCGTGCTGATTCTCGAATTCTTCGTCGGCAGCGGCACCGCCAAGGCGTTTCTCGTCATGCCCCTGATCCTGCCCCTTGCCCACATGATCGGCATCACCGAACAGACCATTGTCCTTGCCTTCACCATTGCGGACGGCTTCGGCAACATCCTCTATCCCACCAGTGGCGTTATGCTGATCGCCATCGGCATTGTGGGCGTTTCCTACGGCAAATATATGCGCTATATGTGGAAGCTGTTTTTGGCGGAGTTCGCCTTCAGCGCACTGATGCTGGCAGGCGCCGTGATGATCGGGTACTCATAATTTTGCCTTGAAAACAAAATACACACTCGTTACGGCATCTTGCGGGGCAACCGTGAAGATGCTGTAATTTTTTCCCAGCTCCAGTACGGCGTGCAGTCTCGCCTCCAAATCCCCCGCCTTGCCCGAAAGGTCGGTCAGCGTCTGCAGTGCGCCGCTCTCCACGATCCCCTGCACCGACTGCAAAAGTGCGGAAAACTGCGTGATGGTGCCGTTGTCCGACAATGTCGTCAGGGTGTTCAGCCACTGCGCATTCTCTTCCACGGCGGCGGTCAGCGCCTGTAAACTCTCCATCGTCCCGGGCAGTGCCTGCACAGATGCACGCACTTCGTCGCTGTTCAGCTCCGTGAGCAGGCTGGTGATAACGGGAATCAGATCCGTAAATGCCGCCGATACGGCGCCCATGTCTGTAATCAGCGCCACAAACGTGGGATCCTCCAGCAGGGACAGATACTCCTCCATGGAGGTGGCGGTGAGGGAATCCAGAGTTTGCTGCAAAAGCTGCGCATTTTCCGCCGTCATATATTTTTGCAGTACGTGTAGCAGCGGCTGTACCGTTTCAAAACTGCGCATGGCTTTCGCCGCCGTCTGAAAAAGCGTGACGCTCTCGGGCGCCGTTTGTAAAAAACCCTGCACATCCCCGTTCTGCCCAAAGTCTTTCAGCGCCATGAGCAGTTCCGAGAAATCCAACTCCGGCAGATCCAGTGCGCCGAACACTGAGGAAACCGCTTCGGAAAGCTTGGCTGTGGACAGCGGCACCATGGCAAAATACAGGTCGGTCAACGAAAACTTATCCGTCTCAAAGCTTATGGAAAACCGTTCAGGCAGAAGCTCTTTTTCAAAGTCCAGACTTTTGTTCATGCCCGGCAGCAACACGCCGAAGGCAATGTCCTTGTTCCCGTCCCCTAAGGATGCGCCGTTCGTCACCTGCAATGTGTGCGCATTCTCGATAACTGCACCGCCGACCACCAAAAATGGCGTATAGAGATTGCCGTGCCGCTGTGTATTTTCCGCAGTAACCTCTATGCGCACCGTTCCCGCCTTTCCCCGCAGTGCGCCGATTTCCACCGGTGCGCCGTTGAGGAAGTACGTGATTTGCAGTTCCACCGGCAGCTGTTTGTTGGTCTTGCCCGTATAGTACAGCTGGTTGGACTGCATATGCCACGTGACGTTTACACCGTCGATCTGTGCCTTTTCCGGGCCTTTTACATTCTCTATATTCTCCAAAAAGGTGATGTCCTCCACCCGCACCTGCGGTGCATCGGTAATCAGCCGGTCGGTCACCTCTATGGACTGCACTGCACCCGAGGCGGACAGGGTAACAAACACCGCCTCCTTTTTGGCGAGCGTTGCGGGCAGATCCGTAAATGTCGGCTGCTGTGCTTCGGGTGCGGACGGCTTTTCCTGCTCGGGTGTTTTGCCGCAGGACGCCGTCAGACAAACCAGCACCATAACCAATATGCAACACAATATCTTTTTCACTTGCGCACCTCCTTTTTCCTATTATCTGTCTGACGCAGAAAAAAATACACCCCGGCGGAATTTCCGTCAGGGTGCATCGGCACAGTTAAAAAAACAGGTGCCGCAATGCCTGAAACCAAGCCAACACTTTTTCCAGATACTTTTGCAGTTCTATCACAAAACGATACTTGCCGCAGAAAATGCACCGTCCCTTTTCGATTTGGTGCGGCACGGTCGGCAAGGGCTCCGTGCGCAGGACTGCGCCGCATTCCGTACAGCGGTATGCCGCACTGCCCTCCTGCCGGCAGGTCGGCGCCGTCTCGACCTGCGCCTCGCCCTCGGTATGCGCCGCCAGGGGAAGTGCAGTCTGTGTACATCCGAGAAGCAGGTCGCACACGGAACAGTATTGTGTATCGATCGTATACCCCGCCGCAGAGCAGCTGGACGGCACGCAGTCCGTCCGCACGGCGGGAACGTGGGTATGTGCCGCCGTTTCGCTGTCGGCAACAAGGGTGTAGATCAGCGGCGCCTGTTCGCCCCTTTGCACCACAATGCGGATCATGCCCTTGTCCGGGGACGTGAGATACGTCCGCTCTGTACCGCGTGCGTTGTTGATATAGACGTTGGCATCCTGTGCCGTGGACACGGAAATATCCAGCGGTGCGTCCATCTTGACCGAATACACCTTTTTATCGCTGTGCAGAACCATTTCGCTGTCCCCGATTTTGACCGTCACCGGCACGTCCGTAATACCGACCGCCGTATCCGCCGGCTTTGTGCGCACCACGCAGTTGACCTCCGTGGACTTTTCGCCCAGAATGCCTGCATGAATGAAGGAACAGGTCTGCACCTTGATATAGTGCACTTGCAGCTTGGAGGCATCCACCGGCAGACCGTTTGCATCCACTGCCCACTGCAGGTCGAAGCCGTCGCCGTAGCCGTTGTAATCGGCGGCATAGGGATTGCCCACCGGCGTCAAAATCAAGGATACGTCCTCCCCTGTACCGACCGAAGCGGTGGCATTGGAATGCACATCCGCATAGCCCCACCGGGGGAACGCTGCACAGCTGCTGCTTTCCGCACCGTCGCCGTGCTTGCCGTTTGCCCCGTAAAGGCGTGTGCCGCTGACAGTCAGCGTTTCGCCAAACGCCGTATGCAAGGGGTACAGGGACGGGTCGGGATAAGTATACGGCGCAAAGCCGGCGCTCAAAGTGCCGCTGTTGCCGAAGCTGTCCGTATAGGTGCACGCACCGCCGGACGCCGATTTTTCATAGGTCACGGTATAGTTCCACGCCGCTTTTTCGTCGTAGTGCTCCGAGCCTGCCAGCGTGTACCACACTTTGCCGTCCTCGGAAACCTGCACCTCCCCCGGCTCCGAAAAGCTTGCGCCGTTGTTGGCGTTGCCGAACACCGTGAAATCGATCCCGTAGGGGTTGCGAGGATCGTCCACAATAGCTTTCTCGTAGTAATAAGTGATATTGCCGCCGAAACTGCCCAGCGA
>JAQXLO010000014.1 GCA_029012165.1 Oscillospiraceae bacterium
GTACAAGGGTACTCCGAGCCCGAAAAAACAGCAAGCATACAAGCATCGGCACGGCTCGATGCCGTGCCGATGCTTGTATTTTGTATGGTCTGTCGATGCTTCCGACTTTTCTTAAAGTGTCTTGTGTGCGCTCGGGCGCCTTTATCGACAGTCTAGTAAGCCTTCCCAAAGGCTTGAGCGAAACTTTGAATCCCACAAAAATCCGTGATGAACCTTTTTCTTGCAGCTTTTCTTTCATCTTTTGGGTATGTTGCCTCATATTCTTTGATTTCATCAGAGAAATCATAGCTGTTATATAAGACATCTTCTTTCAATGGGCGAATATGCGTAACCTCTGTGTCATCGGGAGACAGGAACAGCGCACCGTGCATCTCTTTGCCGTCCGCTTGCGGCATGCCGAAGAACGATGTGCACAGGTACACGGCAGTACAATGCGTGTCCTCGCCGTTTTCGCCCTGTGTACCCATGTACATCCAATCCATCGGCGTGATGCCAAATTCTTCCTGCGTCTCTCGGATTACCGCTTGCAGTGATGTGCCTCCCCTGCGGCGAACACCCGGAACAGGGGCAGGCAGGCGGAGAAGAACGCCTTGTACGCTTCGCAGTAGTCCCGGTCGCTTTGCTGACGGTAGCATCCGCCGCTGCGGCAGAGGGGATAGTAGCGGCAGGCTTTGCACTTCTCCTGTGTTTGTATGCTGCGCTTTAAAAAATCGGTCGCCCTTTGGCTGTGCGCCAGGGTGTTCAAATCGCTGTCGTTGATGTTGCCCAAGAGCCATTCATCCGTGCAGTAAAAGTCGCAGGGATAGATGTTTCCGTTTCCCTCGGCAACGAACTGGTGCATACAGTGTCCGCACATCCCGCACTGCTCGGGGCTGTTGCCCAGATACAGCTGCACCAGATTGTCGAAGTACCGCACACTGGTGTAGTCGCCCCGGACATAATCCTTGACGTAGGCGTTAAAGCCGTGGATGAGATATTTGGCGTACTGCCGCACCGTCAGGGTCATCTCGTTGTCCGCCGTCTCGCCGAAGGGGCGCAGGCAGGGAATGAATTGCAGATATTTGAATCCCTTGGCGGTCAGGGCTTTGTACACCTCGTCGATGCGGTCGGCGCACGCACCGGTCAGCACGGTCAGGATATTGACGTCCACCCCGTGCTTTTTGAGAATCTCTGCACCGTCCATGATTTTGCGGTAAGCATTGCTGCCGTCCGCATCCAGACGAAATCTGTTTCCTTGCAGATCACCGTCGAGGCTCAGCCCGATGAGGAAGCGATGTGTCCGAAAGAACTGCGCCCATTCGTCGCTCAGCAGCGTGCCATTGGTTTGCAGGCCGTAAAAGATGGGGCTGTTTTTCGTGTTATACCGCTCCACAAGCGCAACAAAATTTTGAAAAAAGTCCAGTCCCGCCAGCAGCGGTTCCCCGCCCTGAAAGGCAAAAGCCACACTGCACCCGTCGGCAAAGGCAAGGGTTTTGCGGACGAGATTTTCTGCGGTGTGCGCCTGCATGATGCCGAAGCTTTTCACACTGCGGCTGTCGGCAACGTCGCCGTAGAAGCAGTAGCGGCAGCGCATATTGCAAAGGCTTGACGCAGGCTTCACCATGACGGACAGGGGCGGCATTATCGTGTCCCCCGTCTGTTTCGGTGCAGATCGTCCGTGATCTCGTCCATCTTGTCGCTCATCGCCTTGGCCACGGTGGGATAGACGCTGCTGCGGTTGTAGTTTTCGCCGATGTCGTCGCTGAGGATGTGCAGCCAGTTTTTGCGGAACTTGTCGAAAAAGGCGGAGTTGTCGTTCTGGATGCGCTGGTAGTATTTGAAGTCGATGTTCTCGTTCTCCTGCAGAACCTTGTAGTCATAGCCGGCATATTCCGCCCCGGACAGCAGTTCCCCGGTGCTGACCGTGTACTGGATGGCTTTCAGCTTTTCCCGCTTCATGTACAAAATCGGCTTGTCCGGGGTGTGGATGACCTCGTCCCTTTGCAGGGTGGGCAGCATGGACACGCCGTCCAGCACTCTGTCGGCGGGCAGATAGCTGTCCTCGCCGTTCTGCCCACGGATGCCGCAAAGGTCGATCAGGGTCGGGAACACATCCACCAGCGTTGCGCTCTCGGAGCGGACGGAGCCCGGCTCCCAAAGCTTGCCGTTGCCCCAGCGGATGGCAAAGGGCACCTTTTGCCCGCCTTCATAGGCGAGATATTTGCCGCCCCGCAGCAATCCCGTGGAGCCCTCAAGGGCGGGGCCGTTGTCGCTGGTGAAGAGGATGATGGTGTCGTCCAGCTCCCCCGCCTTTTCCAACTTGTCGAACAGCAGACCCAGATAGTAGTCCACCTCGGTGATGCAGTCCGCATAGGTGCCCATGCCGGTTTTGCCGTCGAAATCATCGCCGGCATAGACGGGAGCGTGCGGCCAGGGGGAGGCGTAGTAGAGGAAAAAGGGATCGTCGGAGGTTGCCATTTGGTTGTCGAGCCACGAGAACATTTCCTCGTTGATCCATTCGGTGGCTTTGCTTTGGTCTGTCAGCTCCTGTGAGGTGTGCACCACTTCGGCAGCGCCGTTTTCCTCACGCAGATGGCAAAAGGGATTCATATCGTTGACGTAGTGACTGCCGTAGAAATAGTCGAAGCCCTGATTGGTGGGCAGATATTCGCCGTAGTCGCCCAAATGCCACTTGCCGAAGCAGGCGGTATCGTAGCCGGCGCTCTGCAACACCTCGGCAATGGTGATCTCGTCCCCCAGCATTCCGTCGCAGTTGGCGCCCATTTCAAAGGCATTGTTCAGCCGTGTGGCGGCAAAGGGGGAGAAGGAATTGACCGAGGGGTACATCACGTTGTCCGCATAGCCCCGGAAGGGATAGCGCCCCGTCAGTGCGGCAAAACGGGCGGGAGAACAGACGGAATAGCTGGAGTAGAAGTTGTCAAAGCTGAGCCCCTCCTCGCCGATGCGGTCGAAATTGGGCGTGTCAAAAATGGCGCCGTGGGCGGAGATGTCTCCCCAGCCCATGTCGTCCATCAGGATAAACAGGACGTTGGGACTGTCGCTTTTGTGGCGATCCACGCCCTTGAGATAGTTGTCATGCCCCTCCCAAAGCCGCTGTGTGTTCGGGTCGGAGCGCAGGTTCATGGTCAGCAGGTAAAACACCGTGGAACAGGTCAGTGCAGCGCTCAAAAGAAACGCCGTCACCCTGTGCGGGTGCTTGCCCTTTTTCGCCCGCACAGCGAGCAGAACGATCAGCCCCGCAAAAACCAGCCACGGCAGGGCGAGCAAAAGATTGCCGCCGATGCGGGTGAGCAGATTGCCCGCCTGCGTCCACAGCGGATGGTCGGCGGTATTCCAGCCGTGCGTGTTGGTGTCGAAGAATGCACCGAAGCCGGCGTCCGCACCGAAGAGAATATAGTACAGCACGATACCGAAGCCGCTCACACCCAGTCCCGCAAGGGGGTACAGATACACCCTGCGCTTGCACACCACGCCCAGCAGCAAAATCACGCTGACGACGATCATATACGCCGCCGCCAAGACGGCAACCCGGTTCAGCCGAAAGACAAACAGCGCCGCTGCCGCCGCCGCGCCGAGACAGCCCAGAAGAATCGGCAGAACCTTTTTGTCCTTGTCGAAGGATATGTACTTTTTCATTTTTGCCCCCACTTTCCGTAAAGCTGTGTCCAGTATACCATATAATTGTAAAAAAATAAATCCTTTTTTCTCGCCGGACGCAAAAAAGAAGCCGGGGGTCGATGACCTCCGGCTGTCTATATAAAGCGGGGATTGCAGCCGTCCGTTGGCGCGATTACCGTTACAGCCGTATATCTGCCCGCAGTGGATAGCATTTCCCGACATTTTCAATTTATACAACAAAAATCCGCAGAGAAATTTCTGCGGATCTTTGCCACTCTGATGTAGATGCTTGCAGACGATCCAGGGGAAGAACGCCTGCGGCAGAGTGATATATGCTTTGAGGAGGGGGGTAACTCAGCAGGTACTCGGTGCGGCTCCTTTCCCTGTTGAGCTTGTCTACAGTATACAGGACAAATGTGAAACAGCAGTGAACAAAGCGTAAAACTTGCGCAAAGAAAATGTGAATATTGCAAAGCGGCACAGGAAATGGTACAATGGGCGAAAAGGAGCGATGAAAATGCAGAGTGATTTTTTTGCCCTGATGGCACGCATGAAATATATCCACCGCTGGGCGCTGATGCGCAACGCCCACGAGGAAAATTTGAGCGAGCACAGTTTGGATGTGGCGATGACGGCGCACGCACTGGTGCTTTTGCACAACCTGCACAGCGAGGAACAGCTCTCTGCCGAGCGGGCGGCGGTACTGGCACTGTTTCACGATGCGCCGGAGATTTTGACGGGCGATATGCCCACTCCGGTGAAATACTATAATACGCAGGTGCGGGACGCCTACAAATCCGTGGAGGAAAGCGCCTGCCGCACCATACTGGATCTTTTGCCCGAGCAGCTGCGGGAGGCGTATGTGCCGCTGTTTCTGCCCCAAGAGGCGGATGCACCGCTGTGGCGGTTTGTCAAGGCGGCGGACAAGATCTGCGCACTGACCAAGTGCATTGCCGAGCGGCAGGCGGGCAATCTGGAGTTTGGCAAAGCGGCGCAGTCCACCATAGAGTCCATCCACAAAATGCAGATGCCCGAGGCGGAGACTTTTTTGGAAAGCTTCCTGCCGGGATTTGAAAAGACCCTTGACGAACTGCGGGGCTGAGCTGCGCCCTCGTCACGGACATAAACGCAGAAAATTTTGCCATACTACCACAGGGGTGTTCTTGACTTTTGGGCGGTCATATGGTAGTATCTTTTATATCTCGTTCCCGAAAGGATGTGTTTTGATTTGACCAAAAAAGAGAAGCTGCAGTTTCGTGCAGTGGATCTCGTGCTGGGACAGATCCTGAAATATATCGACAAACAGCCGGAAAAGAATCTGCTCAAGCTGGTCGGCGCCGCAGAGAAGCTGGCCGGCAATCTTTTTCCCGCCAAGAACTTCGACGCCTTCCGCAAGGCGATCCATGACCCCGAGAACATCTGGACAGGCTATGTCCTCTCCATCCTCCGGGATATGGACCGCAGCGCCCTGCGCAAGGGGATCATGGCCATGGGATACGGCACCTATGTCGGCACCAAAACCGTCCGTGCAAACCGGGAAAAATATAAGTGCAACTTTCCGTATATCCTCCTGTTCGATCCCACCAGCGCCTGCAACCGCAAGTGCAAGGGCTGCTGGTCGGCGGAGTACGGCAGCAAATACAGCCTGACCTTGGAGGAGATGCAGTCCATCGTCAACCAGGGCACAGAACTGGGCTCCCACCTGTACATGATGACCGGCGGCGAGCCGCTTATCCGCAAAAAAGATATCCTGACCCTCTGCGAAGCGCACCCCGACTGTATGTTCCTGTGCTACACCAACGCCACCCTCATCGACGAGGATTTCTGCCGGGAGATGAACCGTGTGGGCAACCTCTCTCTGGCGCTGAGCATTGAGGGCAGCGAGGAAAGCAACGACTTCCGCCGCGGCGAGGGCAGCTACGCCACCACCATGCGGGCAATGGATCTGCTCAAGAAGCACCGCTGCTTCTTCGGTATGTCCGTGTGCTACACCAGCGCCAACATCGACATGGTGACCAGCGACGCATTCATCGACCAAATGATCGAAAAGGGCGTCAAATTCGGTCTGTATTTCAACTATATGCCCATCGGCGCCAACGCCGTCCCGGAGCTGATCCCCTCCCCCGCCCAGAGAGAGCATATGTACAAATGGCTGCGCAGAATGCGCAATTCCAAGAGCGGCAAACCCATGTTCGTCATGGACTTCCAAAACGACGCCGAATATGTCGGCGGCTGTATCGCAGGCGGTCGAAACTACTTCCACATCAACTCCGCCGGCGACATCGAGCCGTGCGTGTTCATCCACTATTCCGACGCCAACATCCGCACCCACACCCTCCTGGAAGCCCTGCACAGCCCCCTGTTCCAGGCATTTTTCCACAATCAGCCCTTCAACGACAACCATCTGCGCCCCTGCCCCATGCTGGAAAACCCCCAGTATCTGCGCAAGATGGTGGACGAGACCGGTGCGAAATCCACCGATTTCCTTTCTCCCGAAAGTGCGGACACCCTTTGCTCCCGGTGCGACAAGTTCGCCAACGCATGGGCGCCCGAGGCGGAGCGCATCTGGAATTCCTCCAAGCATCCCAAGACCAAAACCTTCTATTACAGAGACACGCCCGAGGGCAAAGCGCAGGAGAAATCCTCGTAAATTTCGCCGGGCAATGGGATGCCAAAACGGCTTTAAGGACTGTCATGATTGGGAAATTTCCGATTTTTGACAGTCCTTTCCTTTTTCTGCCATTTTTATGGCCGCAAATGGTTACAAAATCACTACATCTTGTGTTTTGCAAAAATATTTACCCATATATATTGACAAAGCCCCGGGACGTTGGTATAATCGTATCTGCCGTCGGGACACAACATATATGTACCGGCAGAAAAACTTTCACAATATATTGACACTGTACTGAACCCGTGCTATAATGGCTGCGGTTCAGCGAAAAACGGATACAAGGAGAGGCCACCACTATGTACAAGGTAGTAAAAAGAGACGGAGCTCTGGCGGATTTTGACATCGCCAAGATCTCCACAGCTTTGCGCAAAGCCTTTGATGCGCAGGGCAAGAACAGCCACCCCACCGTCATTGACCTGCTGGCGCTGAAGGTCACGGCAGACTTCGAGCCCAAGATCAAGGACGACAAGATCGCCGTCGAGGACATCCAGGACAGCGTGGAGGCTGTACTGATCCAGTCCGGCTATGCCGACGTCGCCAAGGCATACATCCTCTACAGAAAACAGCGGGAAAAGATCCGCAACATGAAGTCCACCATCCTCGACTACAAGGACATCGTGGACAGCTACGTCAAGGTCACCGACTGGCGTGTCAAGGAAAACAGCACCGTCACCTACTCCGTCGGCGGTCTGATCCTGTCCAACAGCGGCGCCATCACCGCCAACTACTGGCTTTCCGAAATTTATGACGAAGAGATCGCCAACGCCCACCGCAATGCGGACATCCATCTGCACGATTTGTCCATGCTGACGGGCTACTGCGCCGGCTGGTCGCTCAAGCAGCTGATTCAGGAGGGTCTGGGCGGCATCCCCGGCAAGATCACCTCCTCTCCCGCCAGCCACCTCGCCACCCTGTGCAACCAGATGGTCAACTTCCTGGGCATCATGCAGAACGAGTGGGCAGGTGCACAGGCATTCTCTTCCTTCGACACCTATCTTGCTCCCTTCGTCAAGGTGGATAACCTGACGTATGAGATGACCAAAAAGTGCATCGAGTCCTTCATCTACGGCGTCAACACCCCCAGCCGCTGGGGTACACAGGCACCCTTCTCCAACATCACCCTCGACTGGGTCGTGCCCAACGACTTGGCAGAGCTGCCCGCCATCGTCGGCGGCAAGGAGATGGACTTCAAGTACAAGGACTGCCAGAAAGAAATGGATATGGTCAACAAGGCGTTCATCGAAATCATGATTGAGGGTGACGCCAACGGCAGAGGCTTCCAGTATCCCATCCCGACCTACTCCATCACCAAGGATTTCGACTGGTCGGAAACCGAGAACAACCGTCTGCTGTTCGAGATGACGTCCAAGTACGGCACCCCCTACTTCTCCAACTACATCAACTCCGACATGGAGCCTTCCGATATCCGCAGTATGTGCTGCCGTCTGCGTCTGGATCTGCGTGAACTGCGCAAAAAGTCCGGCGGCTTCTTCGGCAGCGGCGAGAGCACCGGCTCCGTGGGCGTTGTCACCATCAATATGCCCCGCATCGCCTACCTCTCCGAAAACGAGGAGGACTTCTACAAGCGTCTGGACAAGATGATGGACATCTCCGCTCGTTCCCTCAAGGTCAAGCGCACCATCATCACCAAGCTTCTGGACGAGGGTCTGTACCCCTACACCAAACGCTACCTCGGCACCTTCGAGAACCACTTCTCCACCATCGGCCTTGTGGGCATGAACGAGGCGTGTCTGAACGCAAAGTGGATCCGTGAGGATCTGACAAACGAAAAGGCACAGCAGTTCACCAAGGACGTGCTCAACCACATGCGTGATCGCCTGTCCGACTATCAGGAGCAGTACGGGGATCTGTACAATCTGGAGGCGACCCCTGCCGAATCCACCACCTACCGCCTTGCCAAGCACGACAAGAAGCGCTATCCCGACATCATCACCGCCAACGAAAACGGCACGCCCTACTACACCAACAGCTCCCACCTGCCCGTCGGCTACACGGAGGATGTGTTCAGCGCACTGGATATTCAGGACGAACTGCAAACCCTGTACACCTCCGGCACCGTGTTCCACGCCTTCCTCGGCGAGAAGCTGCCCACATGGAAAGCGGCGGCAAACCTCGTGCGCAAGATTGCGGAGAACTACACCCTGCCGTACTACACCCTGTCCCCCACCTATTCCGTCTGCCGCAACCACGGCTACATCGCCGGCGAGCACTACACCTGCCCCGAATGCGGCGAGACTGCGGAGGTTTACAGCCGCATCACCGGCTACTACCGTCCCGTCCAGAACTGGAACGAGGGCAAGACCCAGGAATTCAAGGACAGAAAGGTATACGACATCGACCGTTCCACCCTGTCCGCCGAACGTCGCAAGGCAGAAGAGACGGCGGTGTGTGACGACTGCGCCCCCGCAGCCCCCGAGGCAAAAGCGGAGACCGAATCCCGTGTTTTGCTGTTCGCCACCAAGACCTGCCCCAACTGCAAGGTGGCAGACGCCCTGCTGACCAAGGCCGGCATCGCCTTTGAAAAGGTCATTGCCGATGATGCACCCGACGCCGTCAAGACCTACGGCATCAAGCAGGCACCCACCCTGATCGTCGAGCAGGACGGCGGTGCGGAAAAGATCGTCAACCTGTCCAACATCAAAAAATTCATCGAGGACAACGCCAAGCAGGCGTAATCACTCCCCAATAATTCGACCGGCATCTGTCAATCAGGTGCCGGTTTTTGTCGCTCGGAGGTCTGCGCACGCTTGTGTTTGACAAAAGCAGGACGGTCTAATATAATGTGTACGGAGCAAATTTTTGCGCAAAAGAGGGATGCATATGGAAAAGATCGGCGTTGCCTTCATCGGGTTCCGTCACCCGCACATCTTCAGTCTCTATGAAAAATTGCAGCACACGGACTGCATTGCGGTTTGCGGCGCTTTCGAGGAAAACGAAGCCGCCAAAAAAGATGCCATGCAAAAAGGCGTTGTGTTCCCATACGAGCGCATGGAGGATCTGCTCTCGGACGATGCAGTCTCCGTGGTCGCCATCGGCGATTGCTACGGCCGCAGGGGTGCCATTGCCCTGCGCGCCCTGCAGGCCGGGAAACACGTTTTTGCCGACAAACCCCTTTGCACCGACATGGAGGAACTGCAAAAAATCAGACAGCTCGCCGCACACAAGTCCCTTGCGGTCGGGCTGATGCTCGACCTGCGGGACGACAAAACCATCGTCACCGCCGGCAATGCCCTCCGAAGCGGTCTGATCGGCAAGGTGAACAACATCATCTTTGAGGCACAGCACCCGCTCCAATACGGCACCCGTCCCCCATGGTACTTTGAAAAAGGGATGCACGGCGGGACGATCAACGACATTGCGGTGCACGGCATCGACCTCATTCGCCGCTTCACCGGCGAGGAGCTTGCCGAGGTCAACGCCGCCCGCACATGGAATTTCTATGCGCAGGACTGCCCGGATTTTAAAGACAGCGCCCAGTTTATGCTGCGGCTCACCGGCGGCGCCGGGGTGATCGGCGATGTGTCCTACGCAGCGCCCGAATCCCACGGCTACACACACCCTGCGTACTGGCATTTTCGGGTCTGGGGTGCGGACGGAATGCTGGATTTCCGCCCGGGCACGGACGTTGTACACGCCTACCTTGCCGGCGAGGAAACGGTGCTTTCGCTTCCGGGGCAGGAACGGGAGACGGATTATTTTGCGGACTTTCTTCAGGCCGTCCGTGATGAACAGTACAGAACAGTCTACACAGCCGACATTCTGCAAACAACGCAGCAGTCGCTGCGCATACAGGAAAAAGCACAGGAGGAATGACACCATGCAGCCCATCCAATCCTTTACCCAAGACAAGCTTTCCGTCCATATTTACCACGACCGTACACAAATGGGCACGGCGGCGGCGCAGGACATCGCTGCGTGCATGGCCGCACTGCTCTCGGAAAAAGAGGAGATCAACATGGTCTTTGCGGCGGCGCCTTCGCAGAACGATATGCTCGCTGCCCTTGTGCAGATCCCCCTCCCGTGGGAGCGGATCAACGCCTTTCACATGGACGAATATGTGGGTCTTTCCAAGGAACACCCGTGCAGCTTCGGCAAATACCTCCGGGAGCACATTTTCGGGCTGGTTCCGTTTAAAAACATCTATTATATCTCCGACTACGGCGAAAGCTACGGGGAACTGCTGCGGGAAAACCCGACGGATATCGTGTGCCTGGGCATCGGCGAAAACGGTCACATTGCGTTCAACGACCCGGGCGTTGCCGACTTCCACGACCCCCTGCGCATCAAAAGGGCAAAGCTGGACGATGTTTGCCGAATGCAGCAGGTGCACGACGGCTGTTTCCCGACCTTCGACGATGTGCCGCAGTACGCCCTCACGTTGACCGTTCCGCAAATGATTTCTGCCCAGCATATGTTCTGCGTCGTTCCGGCGGCAACCAAAGCGAATGCCGTTGAGGCGATGCTGTGCGGCGCAGTCACCGACCGCTGCCCCGCCTCGATTTTAAGAGAACACCCCCATGCGGTGCTGTACTGCGACCGGGACAGCGGCGCACGGATCCTGACGGAAAAGCGGTGACGGTATGAAGGCATATAGCGGCGGTAAAATCGTTCTGCCCGACACGGTAAAAGCCGGGCTGGACATCCTCGTGGACAACGGAAAGATCGTTTCCCTCGTCCCCCAAGGTTCCGTACACACCCCGGAGATCCTCCCTCTGAACGGGGCGTATATTGCCCCCGGATTTATCGACATACACTGCCACGGCGGCGGTGGTGCGGAATTTATCGACGGCACACCCGAGGCGTATAAAACTGCCTGCGCCATACACGCAAAGCACGGCACACGGGTGATTTTCCCCACCGTTTCCGCTACGGATTATGCGACCATGGTCAAAGCGCTGGAAGCCGCCGAACAGGCGAAGGATGCGTGTGACTGCATTCTCGGCGGCGTACATTTGGAGGGTCCCTATCTCTCCCCCGCCATGACGGGCGGTCAGGCCGGGGAATATGTCAAAAAGCCTCTGCGGGAGGAGTACACCGCCCTGACGGAGCGGTTCGGCGGCGTGATCGCCCGGTGGACGTATGCGCCGGAGGAGGATGACGGGCGTTTTCTTGAAACCATCGTCTCCCACGGGATCATCCCCTCCACAGGTCACTCCGCCGCAGAATATCCCTGTCTGCAAGCCGCTTTCCGTGCCGGCAACCGTCTGGTTACGCACCTGTATTCCTGCACCTCCACAGTCACACGGCACAGGGGATTCCGCAGCCTCGGCATCGTGGAAACGGCGTTTCTGCTGGATGAAATGGATGTGGAGATCATCGCCGACGGCAAGCACCTCCCGCCGGAGCTGGTGCAGATGATCGTCAAGATCAAGGGCACGGCGCACGTCTGCATGGTGACGGACGCCCTGCGCCCCGCCGGCATCGCCAAAGAGGGAACGGTCTATGCCGATGCGGCTGTGCCGTTCATTGTGGAGGACGGCGTTGCCAAGCTCTGCGACAGGAGCGCCTTTGCCGGCAGCATCGCCACAGCCGATGTGCTCTTGAAAACCGCTGTTGCGGCGGGTTTTCCCGTTGCGCAGGCGGTCGCCATGCTCACATCCACCCCCGCAAGGGTGATGGGGCTGTCCACCCTCGGCAAAATCGAACCGGGCTTTGACGCCGCGTTCACCGTGTTTGACGAAAACCTGAACGTGCTGGATATCCGATAATCCTGCCTCGATGCCCAGCGGCACCTTCGGAATCCGCAAGCCTTTAAAAAGGCTTGACAGCCTGTCGAAAAGTCCGGCGAAAGCTTGGAAGCCCGCTCTGCGAGGGAGGGTGGCGAGGCGTCACCCTCGTCGGGAGGGGTTTTCCACTGAATTTTTCTGCCTGCGTGCGGCATTGTTTCGTCTATTGCGCAGACCGCTCCCCTCGCAGGGGCGCCTTGGCGTACAGCAGACAATTCAAAAACCTTCCCCAAGGGAAATCATGGTGTGAGCAAAAAAGTAGGATAAGGTAGGATAAAGTAGGATAGGGTAGGATAAGGTAGGATAGAGTAGGATAAAGTAGGATAAGGTAGGATAAAGTGGGATAGAGTAGGATGAGGTAGGATAAAATCCTACCCGAAGAAAAAGGTAGGATAATTCTGCGGTGGGATAAAGTAAGGCGGCTTTCCCGTGCAATATTTTGCACGGGTGATTGTCTCGCCACTCTCTCCCGTTCCGCTCCCAAGTCGTGCAATATTTTGCACGAGCGGTTGTTTCGTTATCTCGCTTCCGCTCTACTCGTAGGTCGTGCAATATTTTGCACGGCTTCCATCCCGTGCAGTTTAGACGGAACGGTGACTTCGCACGGGTTTATGCCGCCGATTTTTTCTGCCTGCGTGCGGCGGTGTTTGAAACCCCTCAGTCTGCTGCGCAGACAGCTCCCCTCGCAGGAGAGCCTTGGTGTTCAGCAGACACTTCAAAAGCTTTCCCCCAAGGGAAATCATGGGGTGAGCGAAAAAGTAGGATAAAGTAGGAGGAGGTAGCAGAAAGGAGGAAAAAATACTAACAGAGACCTTGGAGGTAGGATCTTTCTG
>JAQXLO010000015.1 GCA_029012165.1 Oscillospiraceae bacterium
TCCTGCTTGCCGCTTTGCGGGTCGTGCAATATTTTGTACGGAGTTGTCCGACTTTATGGGAGTACTTTATTCCGTTACGCTCTCCCGGATGGTTTCAGCCATATAATCCAGTTTCTCCTTGGTCATGCCGGGATAGACGCCGACCCAAAAAGTATCTCGGAGAATGCGGTCAGTGTTTGTCAGTTCCCCCGCCACGCGGTAGGCATCGGTATTCCGAAGGGTATCAAAGCAGGGGTGGCGAAGCAGGTTGCCAGCAAAGAGCATTCGGGTTTGGATGCCGTGCTTCTCCAAATACTGCACCACCCGATTGCGGTCTGTGCCCGCTTTGCAGGTCAGCAGGAATCCAAACCAGCTCGGATCGCTGTTTTCCGCCGGCTCCGGGAGGATGAAATGCCCCTGCAAATCCTCCAGCGCATTGCGCAGATAGGCGAAATTTTTCCTGCGTTTCTCCACAAAACCGGGCAGTTTTTCCAGTTGGGCGCATCCGATCGCCGCCTGCATTTCCGTCGCTTTGAGATTGAAACCGAAATGGGAATAGACATATTTATGGTCATAGCCGAGGGGCAATTCGCCGTACTGTTTGTCAAAGCGGTGCCCACAGAAATTGTCACAGCCGGAGGGGCATACGCAGTCTCGCCCCCAGTCCCGCATGGAGCGGATGATTTTGGCAAGCAAGGCGTTGTCGGTATACACGGCACCGCCCTCGCCCATGGTCATGTGGTGCGGCGGATAAAAGCTGGATGTGCCGATGTCCCCGATGGTGCCGGTCTTTTTCCATGTACCGTCGATGCGGTACGCACTGCCCAAGGCATCGCAGTTATCCTCCACAAGCCACAGGGAATGCTCGTCGCAAAACGCTTTCACGGCGGCAAGGTCAAAGGGATTGCCGAGGGTATGGGCAAGCATGACCGCTTTGGTTTTTGGGGAAAGTGCCGCCTCCAGTGCGGTCACGTCCATGTTGTACTGCGGGATGGTCACATCCACGAACACCGGCACGGCGCCGTACTGGAGCATCGGGGCGACCGTCGTCGGAAAGCCGGCGGCCACGGTGATGATCTCGTCCCCACGCCGTACGGCACGCTCCCCCAACAGAGGGGATGTCAGCGCCGCAAATGCCAGAAGATTCGCCGAGGAGCCGGAGTTGACAAGGGCGCAGTGACGCACGCCGAGATACGCCGCCAGTTCCTTTTCAAAGCGGTCGGCGTACTTGCCGGCGGTCAGCCAAAAGTCCAGCATACTGTCCGCCAAATGCACCATTTCTGCGCTGTCATACACACGGGCGGCATAGGGAATGCGGTCGCCGGGCTGATAGTCGGGCGTTTTGTGGAAAGTGTCGCAGTATGCCGCAACGCTCTTTAAAATTTCTTCACGAGCCTGCTGCTCGGTCATATTTTCAAACATGATTGTATCTCCATGTATTCTTCGATCTGCCTTTGCATCGTCTCGGCGGGAATCTTGCCGTACAGTCCACGCTTGGTGAACTCCACCGTTTTCGCCACCGCAGTCTGCGCATTCCACACAGGCTGCCAGCCGAGGCGCTCCCGAATCCTTGCGCAGTCGAGGCGCAGGAAATTCGCCTCGTGGACAGCGTTTTCTTCGCTGACGCACCGCCACGTCTGGTTGTCTCCCCATGCGGCACAGAACAGATCCGCCATCTCGCCGCTGGTCAGGCAGTCGCTCTGCGTGGGGCCGACGTTGTAGCTGCCTGCCAGCGACGGATCGGAATACTGCTTTTCCGCAATCAGCAGATAGGCGAACAGCGGTTCAAGGACATGCTGAAACGGGCGCACGGACAAGGGATTGCGCAGAATGATGGGTTCGCACTTCATGGCGGCACGGACGCAGTCGGGGATCAGCCGGTCTGCGGCATAGTCGCCGCCGCCGATGACATTGCCCGCCCGTGCGGTGGACACGGCAATTCTGCCGTCGTCGAAAAAGGAATTTTTGTAGCTGCGGGTCACCAGCTCCGAGCAGGATTTGCTGTTGGAATACGGGTCAAAGCCACAGAGCGTATCCGTCTCCCGGTAGCCCCACTCCCACTCGTGATTTTCGTACACCTTGTCAGTGGTCACATTCAAAAGAGAACGCACGCACCCCACCTGACGTGCACACTCCAGCACGTTTACCGTCCCCATGACGTTCGTGCTGAATGTCTCTCGGGGGGTGCGGTAACTCTCCCGCACGATGGGCTGTGCCGCCAGATGGAACACGATGTCGGGGCGGTGTTCCGCAAACACGGACAGCAGCTTGTCATAGTCCCGAATGTCGCCGATGACGCAGGTCATCTCTTTCGCCATCTCCGACTGCACAAACAGACTCGGGTCTGTCGGCGGCTCCAGCGCATAGCCGACCACCTTTGCCCCGCTCATGGACAAAATTTTACACAGCCATGTGCCCTTGAAGCCGGTGTGTCCCGTCACCAGAACACACTTGTCTTTATAAAAATCAAGATTCTTCATGTCTGCTCCTTACCACAATTTCCACGGTGCATGACCCTCTGCCCACAGCGTTTCCAGCAGCTGCTTGTCCCGCTGGGTGTCCATGCACTGCCAAAATCCGTCGTGCCGGTATGCCATCAGCTTGCCGTCCTTGGCGAGGTTTTCCAGCGGTTCTTTCTCGAATGCCGTAGCGTCCCCCTCGATGTAGTCGAACACCTCCGGCTCGAGTACCATAAATCCGCCGTTGATCAGACTGCCGTCCGTCTCCTGCTTTTCCCGGAAAGCGTCGATTTTGCCGTCCGGCTCCACATCCAGCACGCCGAACCGCTGTCCCACGCTCACGGCGGTGATGGTCGCCGCCTTGCCGTGACTGCGGTGAAACTCCAAAAGCGCCTGTATGTTCACGTCGGACACGCCGTCACCGTAGGTCAGCATGAACGGTTCGTCCCCGATATACCGCCGCACACGTTTGACACGTCCGCCGGTCATGGTCGAAAGACCCGTATCGACCAGCGTCACCTTCCACGGCTCGGCGATGTTGTTGTGGACAGTCATCTCGTTGTCCCGTGTGAAGTCAAAGGTCACGTCACTGCGGTGCAGATAATAGTCCGCAAAGTACTCCTTGATGACGTGCTGTTTGTAGCCGCAGCAGATGATGAATTCGTTAAAGCCGTAGTGGGAATACAGCTTCATCACATGCCACAAAATCGGCATCCCGCCGATCTCGATCATGGGCTTGGGGCGCAGGTGGCTTTCCTCGCTGATGCGTGTGCCGAATCCGCCGGCTAAAATGACAACTTTCATACTTCCGTTCCTTTCGTCAGGGAATACTGCACCTGATTATACAGATATAGTATACCAATATAGTCGTCCGTAGTCAAGCAAAATGGACAGAAAAAAGACCACCCAAGCGGGCGGTCTTTGGCACGTTACACGGTTAAATAGTCGGCGTTTGCGAAGGGGCTTTCGGCACGGCGGACTTCCCGATCACCCCGGAAACGAATCCGAAAATCTTGCCGGACAGACTGCACTGCCGCACGATCCCGATCACGGAACAGATCAAAAAAGGCATACCGATCAGGCAAAATGCAAAAAAGAGTCCGATGACCAGCGCAGAGATCTTGCTCGTCCAGTTTCCGTCGCTTAAGTTCAGCTGCAGAATCCCTTGACACACGGTACAGCTGATGCGGATATCCTGCCCCAAACCGAGGAGATTCTTGATGCCGGCGCAGTCCTTATAGATCCGCAGTTTCTTTGTCCCGTAGAGATTTACCACCTCTGCCGTATACCCTTCGGCACGGCAGGCAGACGCCAGCCTTTCGGCAAAGGCGTCCATGTCGAAATGCGGTGACACTTTCAGCGTCAAACTTTCTTCCACTTTTTTCCCCTCTTTGATTTTAAAGCATCCGGCAAAACACACCGACTCCCTGTCCGGCACCCGATGGCACTGCCATGCTCCACGGCTTCCCCACACGCAAATGATGAATACTATTCACCACTTTTTTGCGAATTATAGCATACAATAGAAAAAAAGTCAACGATTGTGGGTAAAATGTATGTTCAAGATCAAAGCGCCCGACGGGACGAACAATCTCTGCGGCAAACGACTGTCCGAGATTCGGAAAAGCAAAGGTGTTTCTCAGCGGGAACTGGCAAAACGAATGCAGTTAAAGGGGTACGATGTGGATCACTATTTTATACGCAGGGTGGAAAACGGCGAACGGTTCGTAACGGACATTGATTTGAAGATCTTTTGCGAAACGCTGGATATTCGTCTGTCCGACATTTTCGATTTTTAGGGCAGCGCCGCACCGGTCGTGCCGTATCGACCTGAATGCGAAAAGAGCAGAAATCTGCGCACGACGCACAAATTTCTGCTCTTCTGTTTTTTGGAAAAACCGACGTATTACTTTTGCAGGACACGCACACGGACAACGCCGTCCATAGCTTCCAGCGCAGCAGCATCGGCCACCTTGTCGGCAACGGTATAGGCGTAGCCTTTCTTGGCACCGGCAAAGGCAACTTCACCCAGCGCTGCGGCGACAGCTTCCGCAGCCTCCGCCTTGTGCA